>DATFGG010000058.1:0-6671 GCA_035249665.1 Actinomycetota bacterium
CGGCCGTGTACAGGACGCCGGCGATGATGGCGCCGGCGATCGGTCCGACGATCCAGACGAGCGCGTCTGCCCACTGCCCGCCGACCAGGGCCGGGCCGAACCAACGGGCAGGGTTCATCGCCGCACCGGTCAGGGGTCCGAACGCGAGGATGTCGAAGGCGATCGTGAGCCCGATCGTGAACCCCGCCGTCTTGTTCCAAGGACCCTTGTCGTCGACAGCGGTTCCGAACACCACGAAGACCAGGAAGAAGGTAAGGATCGCCTCGAGGACGATGCCCTTGCCCACGGCCAGGCCGGGTGCGAGCGCCGGGGCGCCCGCGCCTCCTGCGTCGAAGGCACCGCCCACGACGTACCGGAGCAGGAGGGCGCCCATCACCGCACCGACCAACTGGGCGACGATCAGGACCGCGCCCCGCTGGGTGCCGACCTTGCCGGCCGCCCACAGGGCGATCGTCACGGCCGGGTTGACGTGGCCGCCGGAGACATGGCCCGTGACGGAGACCACGACGGCGAGGACGAGGCCGTGGGCGAGCGCCACGCCGACCAGGTCGAGCTGACCGGAGCTCGCGACGATCACGGCGCCGGCTCCCACGAAGATCAGCGCGAACGTGGCGACGAACTCCGCGACCGCCGCCTTCCCCAGACTCTCCATCACGTCCTCCTTGCTCGTCGCTCCGACGGTTGCTCCCGGCGCCGCTCGATCTACGAGTGCGCGTGGGAAGGTACGCGGGTCGCGTCCGGACGCGCCGAGCCTAGCCCGCCGTTCGGGGCCCTTCAAAGACCGTGCGATCCGCCCTGGCGGCCGTGTGGAAGCGAGTAGCATCGCCCGTGTGGATGTCCTGCTGGTGTCCCCGGACGTGCGCTCCCGGCAGCTGATGGCCCTCGCGGTCAGGAGCATCGAGCGCCAGCTGGGCGAGGAGATCCGCTTCCGTGCGGCTCGCAACGGTGAGCTCGGTACGTGGGCTGCCCTCCGGGAGCGGCCGGACATGATCGTCGCGGACGAGATCGCGTCACGCGAGGGAGCGTTCGGGCTCGCGAGAACCCTCCGGGATCACGCGGAGCCCTACACCGGAGTCATCGTGATCCTGCTGGATCGCAAGCACGATGCGTGGCTCGCGAAGTGGTCGGGCGCCGACGCCTGGTTCGTGAAGCCCGTGGATCCGTTCGAGCTGGCCGACCGGCTGCTCGAGCTCGTGACCGAGTCAACGACCGGGACCGAGCCGAAGACACAGAGCGAGAAGGAGAGCGCGTGAAGATCAAGGGGACCTGCAAGCGGGACGGCCGGGAGTTCTTCGCGGAACAGGTCGTGGCATCGGGCGGCGAGTGTCCCTGGGACGGGCAACCCTTCAACGCGGACTACGCCGCCGTGCTGGTGTCATCGCTCCGCGAGGCCGAACGGCTGGGAACCGAGCTCGAACGGGCGCTCGAGCGCGTGGCCTCGCTCCACCCGGCGTTCACCCTAGACGAGCACAGCGTGCTGGGGGAGCTGACCGACCAGCTCGGGCGGTTCCACAGGAACCTCGTCCGGCAGGCCTGACGGTGGTCGCCGTGGCGGCGGATGGCAACGGCTTCGCGGTAGAGGTCCGGGGCGGCGAGGACGCATGGACCGTCGCGATCGTGAGCCCCGAGGGCGAGGTCGTCTCGGAGCGGGCGTGCCACGACGGCGCGGAGGCCAGGACGTACGCGTCCACGGTCCGCCAGCACATCTTCTGGCTGTCTCCCGAGAAGTTCCGCGAGTACTACCGGATCCAGAGCCAGGGCGAGGGGTAGCCGATGGGGTTCAACGCGATGCAGCCGGGCAAGGTCAAGAAGGCGGATCTGATCATCGCCGGGGTGGCGCTGCTCGTGATCGTCGGGCTCGTTCTCTGGGCGGTGCTGTGACCGATGGTCGGCCCCTTTCCGACCTCGACTACTGCTACCTGACGACCACCGGCCGGCGTTCGGGCGAGCCGCATCGGATCGAGATCTGGTTCGCGCTCGTCGACGGCGTGGTGTACCTCCTGTCCGGCGGCGGCGACCGCTCGGATTGGGTGCGGAACCTCGAGATCTCTCCGGACGTCGTGCTCGAGATCGGCGGCGAGAAGCGGACGACGACGGCGCGCCTGGTCGCGGATCGCGATGAGGACGAGCTGGCGAGGCGGGTGATCGTGGAGAAGTACCGGCCGCGCTACAGGGGCGACCTCGACGATTGGGGGAAGACGTCCCTTCCCGTCGCGATCGACTGGGGTTAGGGCTCCTCGAAGCCGATCGAGAACATCCGCTCGAGGTCGTGCTTCGAGTACACCTGGAACGCGATGAGCGTCTCGGTTCGCTCCACGCCCTGGACCTTGGAGATGCCGCCCGGGATCACGTCGGCGAGATGATCGTGCTCGGCCACGCGGACGATCGCGACGAGGTCGAACTCCCCGGCTACCGAGTAGACCTCCGAGACACCGTCGATCTCCGCGATCGACTGGGCGGCCTCGGGGATCTCGTCGATCTCGCACTGGATCAGGACGACGGCGTGGACGGTCATCTGCTCAGGTCCTTTCGAGGACGACGGCGAGCCCTTGCCCGCCGGAGATGCAGAGGGTGGCCAGGCCGAGCGAAACCCCGCGTGCGCGCATCTGGTATGCGAGCGAGAGCAGGATCCGAGCACCGCTCATCCCGATCGGATGGCCGAGCGAGATGCCGCCACCGAGGAGGTTCAAGCGGTCGCGGTCGAACTTCAGCTCACGCTCGCACGCGAGCACCTGTGCCGCGAACGCCTCGTTGATCTCGATCAGGTCGATGTCGGCGAGGGAGAGGCCGGTCTTGTCCAGGACCTTCCTCGTGGCCGGCACGGGTCCGATACCCATGATCTCCGGCGGGACGCCCGCCCAGCTCATCCCCGCGATCCGGGCGAGGGGCTCCCGTCCCTCCGCGCGGGCGCGCGAGGCCGACATCAGGATCATCGCTGCGGCTCCGTCCGTGATGCCGGCCGCGTTGCCGGCGGTCACGGACCCGCCCTCGCGGAACACCGGCGAGAGCTTCGCGAGCCCGTCGGCCGTCGTTCCGGGGCGCGGATGCTCGTCCTCGGAAACCGTGATCGTCCCCTTCCCCGAAGGGTCGTTCGCCTCCACCGGGAACATCTCGGCCGCGCGGGCGTCGGTACCCCCGGCCGCCTTCGCCTGGGACTCGAGGGCGAACCCGTCCTGCTCGTCTCGCGAGAGTCCGTAGCGATCGACGAGGTTCTCCGCGGTTTCCCCCATCAGGAGGCCGCAGAGGGGATCCAGGAGGCCGTCGCGGTACATCGCGTCGTGCACGGTGGCGTTGCCCATCCGGTATCCCGTCCGCATGCGGTCGAGCAGGAACGGCACGCGGGTCATGTTCTCCATGCCGCCGGCCAGGACGACCTCGGACTCGCCCAGGGCGATCTGCTGTGCGCCGAGCTGCACGGCCTTCATGCCCGAGCCGCACGCGATGTTGACGTTGTAGGCGGAGACCTCCTCCGGGACGCCGGCATGGATGCTCACCTGCCGTCCGGTGTTCGGCCCGTTGCCCGCCTGACGCGCGTGACCCATGATCGACTGATCGATCTGCTCCCCCGACACCCCGGCTCGACGGAGGGCCTCGCGCGAAGCGGCCGCCCCGAGCTCGACCACCGGGGTGGCCGCGAAGGAGCCCAGGAACTTGCCGATCGGGGTCCGGGCGCCCTCGAGGATGACCGCCTGCTCCATG
Source organism: Actinomycetota bacterium (assembly GCA_035249665.1). GTDB lineage: Bacteria > Actinomycetota > UBA4738 > UBA4738 > HRBIN12 > JAJNBA01. The sequence goes on from DATFGG010000058.1 coordinate 3,700, forward strand.
GCGGCCAGTGTATCCGGGCCTCCGTTCAGGACCTCGGTCGATCCGATCTCGGAGGGATCAGCCCGTGTCGCGGGTCCCCGCGTAGAGGTCCCGGAGCGCTCCGATCTCTCCGCCGTGGTGGGCGTCGTGCTGGATCATCGTCCAGAAGATCCGCCAGACAGGCCAGAGCTCGCCCCAATTGGTCCGCACCGGTCGCTCCAGATCGGGCTCGTCGATCTCTGCCAGATCCTGGGTCAGGAAAGCGTGACCGGCGTCGAGCATCGCGATCGCGTCCGCCACGGTTCCGGGGGTTTCGATGGTGCGCCACGTGAGGGCGCCCAGGCCGAAGGCGTGCTCGTGGTACATCACCTTGCACATCGCGAGGTGGGTCAGACGCCAGGCGATCGTCGTGAACGGTGCGGGGACGGGATCTGGTTCCTCGTAGTGGTGATCCCAGCGGCCGTCCTCGGTGCGGAAGATCGTCCACGAGCCGGAGATCGGCTCCCAGAAGAACTCGTCGTCCGCCAGGCCGTGCAGGCGTTGGCGCATGTCGTGGAAGGCTTCCGACATCTCGCGTTCGAGGAGCTCGACGGCAGGGCCCACGACAGGGCGAGCCTACCGCCGGCTGGCGCGAGGTCGCTCGGGGTCCATCTCGTTCGTCCATCGGACGATCCTCGCGATGCGGGCCCCACCGTCGACGGGCTCCGAGAGGGGGACGTCGCACGCGATCAGACGGACGGGGTTCCTGGCCAGCCAGGACCGGACCGCCGACAGCTCGTCGGCGCGCTCGCGCGGGCATGGCTCGGGGATGGGCTCCACGTCCGCGTCGTCCGGCCGCGCGAGCGCACCCCCCACGAAGGCCAATCGCCGCTCGCCTTCCGCCACGAGCTCGAGGTGACCGGCTCCGACGAGCCAGGCGTCCTGGCGCGACCGGTTCAACGCCGAGGCGAGCGCACGGAGTCGATCGCGGACGTTGGCAGCCTCTTCGAACCGCTCGGCGTCCGCCAGCCGGCGCATCCGCGCTTCGAGCGCTCCGAGGAGCCCGTCCGGGGACTCGAGGGAGGAGAGGAGATCCCGGACGAGCTCTCCGTAGCGCTCGGTGTCGATCCCGCCGTCGCACGGGGAGGGACATCGGCCGATGCCGGCGAGGGCACAGGGGCTGAATCGGGTGCGTGCGCCCATCGACCGGGTGCAGCGACGGAGCGGGATGATCTCCTCGAGCGCCTCCTTCGCCAACCGGGCCGCCCCCGATCCCGAGAAGGGCCCGAGGTACGCGCAGCCGTCGTCGGCAACGGCTCGATGGACGACCTTGAGCCGGGGGAACGCCTCGGTCGGATCGAGCTTCAGGTAGGCGAACCGGCGCCAGGTCTTGCCTCGCCGGTTGTACTTGGGCTCGTGGCGCCGGATCAGCCTCGCCTCGAGGACCAGGGCCTCGAGTTCGCCACCCGGCGTTTCCTCACCTTCCACGCGGTGGACCTCGCCCAGGAGGTTCTCCACCTTCTTGCGCTCGTCGCCGTAGAAATAGGATCTCACGCGCGCCCGGAGGTCCCGTGCCTTGCCGACGTAGAGGACGCGATCGTCCCGGCCGACGAAGCGGTAGACGCCCGCAGCTCGGGGGAGGTCATCGGCGAGGCGGATCTTGCCGTAGTGCGGGCGCCCGCGGGCCGTGACCGCCTGGCGGAGATCGCCGAGGGTCATGATCCCCAGACGGGCGCCGAGGTCGAGGAGCTGATCGAGGACCTCGGCGCACGCCATGGCGTCGTCCAGCGCGCGGTGGATCGGCTGCGCCCTGGTGCGGAAGTACCGGGCGAGCGTCTGCAGTCGGACGTTGGGGACCTCCGGCCACACCACCCGTCGGGCGAGCTTCGCCGTGCACACTGGCGGTCCCTCCAGCAATGGGTATTCGAGCCGACCGAGATTCTCGTTGAGGAACGAGAAGTCGAATCGGGCATTGTGGGCCACGAAGATCGCCCCCCGGGCGAACTCGAGGAACGCGGGAAGCACGGCTTCGATCGGGGGCTCCTCGCGGACGAGGACGTCATCGATGCCCGTCAGGTGCGAGATGAACGGCGGGATGGCCTCCCCGGGGTTCACGAGTGCCTGGAAGCTGCCGATCCGCTCTCCACCGAGCACGCGGACCGAGCCGATCTCGGTGATCCTCGATTCCCGAGGGGAGCCACCCGTCGTCTCGAGGTCCACCACCACGAAGTCGACCTCCCGGAGCGGCACTCCCTCCTCGAGTGTGGTCTGGACGGGTACCGAGAGCACGAGCGCCTCCGATCGGTGGGGCCGACGGGGAGGCACACCCTATCGAACAGATGTTCGATGGTCAAGGATCAGGTCTTCGCTCGTCCTCCTTTCGCCGTGCTGGGGAGCGGGCGATACCGGGCCGGGGCTAGGACGCCGGGAGGCGGAAGACCGTCGACCGGGTGCAGGGCTTATAGGCCGCGGAGCCCTTGAAGCGGACCACGACCTTGTAGATCCCCTTCGACTTCGGGCGGAGGAACTTCGCGGTGTACGCGCCGTCCGGCTTGCCGTCGCCGTCGCGGTCACGGAGGTCTCGGACGCGAGCGGTCTTCGCCGTGACCTTCACGAACCGACCGTCCGCCTTCCGGAAAAGGGTTGCCGTGATCCGGAGTCGCGCATGTGCGTGCTCGAGGATCCCGGTGGCGACGATCCTCGTCGGCGCACGGGCGACACGGACGGTGACGGTGGTGGGCGCCTTGTCGTCGTTGCGGATCGTGCCGACCGCCGCGCTGTCCAGGAGGACCGCGCTCGTCGCATCGCTCAGCGTCACGGACAGGGTCTCGTTGCTCTCATAGGTCGCGTCGCCGTTCACGACCACGTCGATCGTGGCGCCGGTGTCGCCCCCGTCGATCGTCAGGGTGCCGGCGGCATCGGCGTAGTCGGTTCCCTGCATCGCCGTCAGACCCGCCGTGGCGAAGTCGAACGTGGCATCGACATCCGTGTCACCCGTGAGGGAGACGGGGAAG
>DATFGG010000059.1:0-12611 GCA_035249665.1 Actinomycetota bacterium
TCGTTCGAGCACGTCCTTGGCCCGCCTTCGAGCCTCGGCGGCCGGCAGGTGGTACAGCCTTCCGACCATCTCGAGGTTCTCGAGGCCCGTGAGGTTCTCGTCGACCGCCGCGAACTGGCCGGCGAGACCGATCACGGGGCGCAGCAGCTCCGCGTCGCGAACCACGTCGAAACCGGCCACCGTCGCCGACCCCCCGTCGGGTTCCAGCAGTGTCGTGAGGATCCGGATCGTGGTCGTCTTTCCTGCTCCGTTCGGCCCGAGGAGGCCGAACACGGTTCCTTGCTCGACCGCGAGATCCACCCCTTTGACCGCCCGGACGTCTCCGAAGGACTTCGTGATCGCGTCGGCTCTGATGATCGTGTCCACCATGGCGGGCAAGCCTATCGGCGGCGCCCGACATCGCCATCCTCGCTGGTTGAACGTCAGGCGAATGACCCGAGCGAGGTGCCGTGCAAGCCTGTAATCACTATTACGAGGCTGGAATATCATCGTAGGCAGGCCCGTTGCTCTGGGCGTGGAAAGGACAGAGGACATGAACGAGCTCGACACCCAAGCCCTGCCGCTGCTGCCCCTGACGACGGGCGTCGTCCTGCCCGGGATGGTGGTGACCCTCACGATCGAGTCGGACGAAGCTCGGGCGGCGGTGGGCGCGGCCGCCGAGGGGGACGACGCGCTGTTGATGACCGTGCCGCGGGTGGACGGGCGGTACGCCAAGGTCGGCGTCGTGGCGAAGATCGAGGACGTCGGCCGCCTCCGGAGCGGCGTCGAGGCCGTGGTGATCCGCGGCCTCCGGCGCGCGACCGTGGGCCTGGGCGTCCCCGGGACCGGCGAAGCCACCTGGGTCCAGATCGGGCCGGAGCCCGACGAGCCGGTCAGCGAGCGAGCGCGGGAGCTCGCCCGCGAGTACCGCGGGGCGGTGGAGGCCATCACGGAGGCGCGCGGCGTGCCGGCCGTGGCCGACGTCCTGAGGGGCGTGACGGATCCCGGCCAGCTGGCCGACATGTCCGGCTACTCACCCGACCTCTCGTTCGAGCAGAAGGTCGAGGTCCTCGAGACCCTGGACGTTGAGGCTCGGCTGGAGACGGTCCTTCGCTGGGCGAAGGAGACGCTCGCCGAGGTCCAGGTGCGCGAGCGGATCCGCGACGAGGTCGCCGGCAGCCTCGAGGAGCGCCAGCGCGAGATGCTGCTCCGCGAGCAGATGGCGGCGATCCGCAAAGAGCTCGGCGAGGACGGCACCGAAGACGTCGTCGAGGAGTACCGGACCAAGATCGCGGACGCCGGGATGCCGGAGGACGTGCGCACGCAGGCGGACCGCGAGCTCGGCCGGCTCGAGCGGACGTCCGAGCAATCGCCCGAATACGGATGGATCCGCACCTACCTCGACTGGCTGCTCGACGTCCCCTGGTCCTCGAAGACCGAGGACAACCTGGACATCGGGTCGGCGCGCGAGGTGTTGGACGCGGACCACGAAGGGCTCCGTGACGTGAAGGACCGCATCCTCGAGTACCTCGCGGTCCGCAAGCTCCGGAGCGAGCGGGGGCTCGCCGAGACCGGCGGTCGCGGCTCCGGCGCGATCCTCACGCTGGTCGGCCCTCCGGGCGTAGGAAAGACTTCGCTCGGGGAGTCCGTCGCGCGCGCCCTCGGACGCGATTTCGTGCGGGTCTCGCTGGGCGGCGTCCACGACGAGTCCGAGATCCGGGGCCACCGTCGCACCTACGTAGGCGCGCTGCCGGGTCGGATCGTGCGCGCGTTGAAGGACGCGGGTACGAAGAACCCCGTGATGATGCTGGACGAGGTCGACAAGGTCGGCGCCGATTGGCGAGGCGATCCGTCGAGCGCGCTGCTCGAGGTCCTCGATCCCGCGCAGAACCACACGTTCCGCGACCACTACCTCGACGTCGACCTCGATCTGTCCGAGGTGCTGTTCATCGCGACCGCGAACGTCGCCGAGACGATCGCGGGTCCGCTGCTCGACCGGATGGAGGTGATCCGGATCGACGGGTACACCGAGGACGAGAAGGTCGCGATCGCGCGGCGGCACCTGCTGCCTCGCCAGGTCGAGCGCAACGGCCTGCGGCCCGAGGAGGTCGAGGTGACCGATGGAGCGCTGCGGGGCGTCGTCGGCGACTACACCCGAGAGGCCGGCGTCCGAAACCTCGAGCGGGAGCTCGGGAAGATCATGCGCAAGGTCGCCACGAAGCTCACCGCGGGGGAGGCCGGGCCGGCTCGCGTCGACGTCACCGATCTCCGCGAGTACCTCGGCCGCCAGAAGTTCTTCTTCGAGGCAGCAGAGCGGACCGCCGTCCCCGGCGTCGCGACGGGACTCGCCGTGACCGGGACCGGAGGCGACGTGCTCTTCATCGAGGCGACCCGAGAGGACGTCCCCGAAGACGGGCTGACGCTCACCGGCCAGCTCGGCGACGTGATGAAGGAGTCCGCCCGGATCGCGCTGTCGTACGTCCGTTCCCACGCCGAGGAGCTCGACATCCCGGCGGACCGGCTGCGCGGTCGGTTCCACGTGCACGTGCCGGCGGGCGCCGTTCCCAAGGACGGCCCCAGCGCGGGGGTCGCGATGACGACGGCGTTGGCCTCACTGCTCACGGGCCGACCGGTTCGTGCCGAAGTGGGGATGACCGGTGAGGTGACGCTCCAAGGGCGTGTGCTCCCTATCGGTGGTGTCAAGCAGAAGGTCCTGGCCGCGCATCGGGCCGGGCTCAAGGAGGTCATCCTTCCCGCACGCAACGAGGGGGACCTCGACGACGTGCCGGAACAGGTTCGCGAGGAGATGAGGTTCCATCTGGCCGAAGCGGTGGACGATGTGCTCGCGATCGGGCTCGGCTCCGTGGCCGACGACCTGATCGAGGAACCCTCCCCGGTCGCGTAGAGGACGGGGTTAGGTCGCCCTCGGGAGCAACCGATACACAACCATCGGTATCGGCATCCACTCTTCCGGGAAGGGCGCGCGTTGACGGAACATGGCACGCTCGAACACGAGCTCCGCGGGACGGATGAGGCGGCGCTGCACGAGTTCCTCCGGCTCGTGGTCCCGATCGCGGCCCTGTTCGCCGTCATCCAGGCCGTTGCCGGAGGCGTGCTGCGCGACGGGTCGATGCTCCTCGTCGCGCTCCTGACAGCCCTGTACGGGGGCTGCCTGATCTACGCTCGTGAGCTCTTCGATCGGGATCGCGTCCAGGCGAGCGTGGGCTGGATCAGCGGTGGGCTGATCGTCCCGTCGCTGGGCACGGTGATCCTGCAGCCCTCGATGCTTCCCACGATCGTCCTGCTGCCGCTCATGGCGCTGGCCGTGGCGCTCCCGTTCATCGTGGCGCGCCGGCTCCACCTGATGCTCGGTCTCGCCCTGGCGTGGGTGATCGTCATCGGCGTCGCGGGCGTCGTGGCTCCACCACCCGCCGATCCCGCCCCCTGGTACGGGAAGGCCTTCCAGGTCGTCACGATGGCCACCGCCACGTTCCTGACGGTCCTCCTCTTCACGCGCTACCGGGCACGCCTTCTGCTGGCGGCCCACCGGGAACGAGAGGTGTCCCTCAAGCTTCGTGAGGTCGACCGCTTGAAGACGACGCTGATGCGGGCGGCATCGCACGATCTGCGGACGCCGACGACCACGATCCTGGGAGCGGCGGAGACGCTCCGGCACCTCTCGCTCGACGAGGTCGAGGCCCGGGCGCTGCTCGCCTCGATCGCGCGCGGCGCGAGCCGGCTCTCCGGGCTGCTGGACGATCTGCTCGATGCCGAGAGCCTCCAGGCGGGCGTCGTCGAGCTGTCGGTTGAGTCGGCCGACGTCGGCGAGGTGGTGCGCGACGCCGTCGCGTCGCTCGAGATCCCCGTCGAGATGCGACTGCACCTCGACATCCAACCCGCCCGGGCAACGGTCGACCGAGCTCGCGTCGGACGGGTCGTCGAGAACCTCGTGATGAACGCGATCCGACACGCTCCGGGCTCGGGGATCGTATGGGTGCTCGTGCGTCCGCACGACGGCGGTGCGGAGATCGCCGTCGAGGACGAGGGGCCTGGTGTTCCCGAGACCGATCGGCTCACGATCTTCGCTCCGTTCCGCAGAGGTGACACGGAGGCCCCCGGCACCGGGCTGGGGCTGGCCATCGTGGAGGGGTTCGTCGGATTGCACGGCGGACGGGTGTGGGTCGAGGACCGAGGGGGCGGAGGAGCGTCGTTCCGTGTGTTCCTCCCCGGGGTCGGCCAGGGCGTGGCGTCCACCGCACGCCCCGAGCTGGTCGTCGACGGGATCCGGGCCGACTGAGTCCGGCCTTCGGCACATTTGCGGTCTCTTGCCGTCATCTCCGACCTCACGATGCCCTGACCCGTCGAGGCGGGTGGTTCCGGGCGGAACGCTCACGTACGGTCGCCGCATGACGTTGGCGGCGCGGGCAAGATCCTCCGAACGGGCGCGCGCGTGAAGGTGCGCGATGCCTGGCGGGCGGCCGATTGACGCGGCACGGCTGGACGCCAGCGAACCTCCGCCACGTGCTCGCGATGCTCCGCTACGGTGCGAACCCCGCGGCGACCGTCTACGACTCGATCGGCTCCGACTTCTTCCTTGCGCTCGCGCCCGGCTGGCTCAACCTCGGCCTGTGGGAGGGCGACGGCGGAGATCCGTCGGAAGCGCCTGTCGCCGTACGGCGGCTCGTCGAACGGATCGCCGCGGCGCTGCCCGTGGGCGGTGACGTGCTCGACGTGGGCAACGGGCTGGCGGCCCAGGACCCCGTGATCGCGGCCACGGTCCGCCCGCGCTCGCTGACGGCCGTGAACATCACCTGGTCCCAGCTGGAAGCGGGGCGCGACCGTTTGCGGGAGGCGGGCGCTCGGGGCGTCTGCGCGGACGCCTGCGACCTGCCGTTCGCCGACGGCTCCTTCGATGGCGTGATCAGCGTGGAGGCGGCCTTCCATTTCCCTTCGCGCGAGCGGTTCTTCCGCGAGGCGTTCCGCGTGTTGCGTCCCGGGGGAGTCCTGACGATGTCGGACCTCCCAACCATGCGCCGGCCGCAGGGCCCCCGGGAGGCGCTCGCGGCTCTGGCGATGCTGCGGGGCTGGGGGCTCCGGGCCGATGCGGCGGCCTCGGCCGGCGCGATCGTCGCGACGGTCGCCGGCGCAGGGTTCGTCGATATCCGGTCGGAGCTCGTGGGGAACCGCGTGGTGGCGCCTGCGATGCGCTTCGTGCGTGACCGACTGGATGCGGGGCGCGACGACGGGCCCAGGACCCTCGGGCTCGCGGCCCGCGCGATGCTGTCCCAGGCCGAGGTCCTGTGGGAGCGGGGCCTCCTCGACTACCTGGTGCTCGAGGCCCAGAAAGCCGATCGGAAACCCGACCAGCAGAGGAAGCCCTAGCCCAGCTCCCGCCGGAGCGCCTGGAGGGGGAGCTGGCCGAGCGCGAGCAGTCGGTCGTGGAAGGCCTTCAGGTCGAAGGCGTCGCCCTCCTTGTCCTGGGTGCGGCGCCGGGCTTCCTCGATCTCCACCATGCCCACCATGTAGGCGAGGGCCTGGGCCGGCAGGGCGATGTAGCGATCCACCTCGACCTCCGACTCGCCGCGCGGGGAGCCACCGGCCACGAGCTTCTCGATCGCGTCTTGCCTCGACCAGCCGAACGCGTGCAGACCGGTATCGGTGATCAGCCGGGCGGCGCGGTGGGCCTGCGCCGCCAGCATCCCGAGCCGCTCCCAGTCGTCGACGTACAGATCCATCTCATCGGCGAGGCGCTCGCTGTAGAGCCCCCATCCCTCGGCGAACGACGCCCCCGCGAGCAGGCCGCCGAAACGGCGGAGCGCAGGGCGCTCGTCGAACTCCATCTCGAGGGCGATCTGGAAGTGATGCCCCGGGTTGGCTTCGTGGTAGGTGACGGCGGCGATCTGGTGGAGCGCCTTCCCCGCCAGGTCGTGGGTGTTGATGTAGTAGGTGCCGGGCCGCTCCCCGTCGGCGGTGGGAGGCATGTAGAACGCGAGCGCCATGTCGGCCGCGCGATAGGCCTCGATCTCCTTGACGCGGCAGTTCGCCTTCGGGAGCCTGCCGAACCACGTGGGCGCGATCTCCCAGCTGCGCTGGACCTGGCCCTCCACGAGCTCGATCAGCGCCTCCGCCGAATCGGGGGTGTCCTTCCCAGACGAAGTGCGATCGGCGATCGCCTCGTCCGGACCGGGGTACCCGAGCCGCGAGGCGATCTCGAAGCGCTCCGCCTGGATCGCTTCCCACCGCTCGTTCCCCAGGTCGTGGACCTCCTTGGGATCGAGGGGCAGGGTGGTCCACGACCGGATCTCCGACGCGTAGATCGCGTCTCCGCCGGGGAGGGCCGTCACGGCGTTCCGCTCGGCCGCGTTGGGGAGGTACTCCCGGAGCACGTCGAGGTAGGTCGCGAACGCGGGCGCGACCACGTCGCTCCAGACGCCGGCGATGCGCTCCCGAGCGGCGGCGTCGTCCTCGGCGATCGCCGCGAGCGGCGGCGAGTCCTCGGCAGGGGACGCGACGATCCGTTCGATCTGCGCGACGGCCCGCTCGACGACGATGCGCGGCGACACCACCCCGGTGGCGACGCCCTCCCGGGCGATCTCCGCGCACGACTCCAGGTAGCCGGGCAACGCTCGGAGTCGCTGCTCGTATCGGTCGAGGTGCTCAGGGCTGTCGGTCCGCTGGATCGAGGCGATGTCCCCGAGGAGCACACCCGGGCCGACGAAATGGTTCACGACGTAGAGACGGTCCGTCCGATGCTCCACCGCGGCGAGGGCCTGCGTGGCGATCGCTTCGAGGACGTCCATCGTCGTCCGGAGGGTGACGTCGAGCGATCCCCGGTCGATCGCGGCGAGCTCGTCGAGAGCGGCGCGGTTGTGGGTCTCCGATGCCGCACGGCCCTGCTCGCCGATGTCCGGGAGTCGGTCGTCGTAGCGCTCGTCGCCGATCGCCGTTGCGAACGTCGGCTCCCGCTCGAGCAGCTCTTCCCAGACCCGATCGGCGAGTGCCTGGGCGCGGTCGGTGTCGTTCACGTCGTCCTCAGCCTCTCGGTCGGGATCACAGGAGGCCAAGCGTACTCGCGCCATCGACCTGCAGGGCCGCGCCGGAGATGAATCCGGCCGGCTCCGAGCAGAGGAACGCGACGACGCGCCCGAAGTCGGCGGGCTCGCCGAGCCGCCCCGCCAGGCCGGCGTCCACCACCCGTTGCGTCCGATGGAGGCCGGGGCACGCGAGGTTCAGCGTGATGCCGTCCTCGACGAGCTCCTGCGCGGCCGTCTTCGCCCATCCCCAGAGCCCGGCGCGCGCGGTGTTCGACGTCGCCAAGTCGGGGATCGGCTGCTTCACCGCATTGGACGTGATGAGGCAGATGCGACCCCAGCCGGCCGAGCGCAGGTGCGGGAGTGCTTCTCGCACGAGGCGGATCGACGTGAGGAGGTTCGCCTCGAGCGCGGCCGCGAGCGTGGCGTCGTCGACCTCGACGGCTCGCCCTTTCGGTGGGCCACCGGCGTTCGCGACGAGGATATGGAGCCCGCCGAACCGCTCGACGGTGGCCTCGACGAGTCGGGTCGGCGCGGCGGGATCCGTCACGTCGTCCGGGAGGGCGAGGACGTCGGAGCCGAGCTCCGCCGCCGTCGCGCGGATCCGCTCCGGGTCACGGGAGTTGATCGCGACCATCGCACCCTCCGCCGCGAGGGCAGCCGCGGACGCCCGGCCGAGGCCCTTCGAGGCCGCGGTGACGAGCGCGACCTTCCCCTCGAGCCCGAGATCCATGGCGTCCGATGCTACGCTCCGCGCGGTGTCATCGGGATCCCCCGGCCCGACGTTGGTCCTCCTCCTCGTGCTCTCGGTGGCGACGGGGGCCTGCACACCGCGGTTGCTCGACGCCGACCAGCTCGAGCGCCGGCTGTCGCGGGAGATCTCGGAGCGGCTCCACGTCGCGAACGTCGCGGTCGAGTGCCCCGACGACGCCGAGGTGCGAGAGGGGGCGACGGTGGGATGCGTCGCCCGGGCGCCGGGGGAGACGCAGGGGCTCCGGATCGAGGTGACGCAGCTCGACGGGGAGGGCAACGTGATCTGGGAGATCGCGGGTCCCGCCGAGTAAGGTTGCCCGATGCTGCTCGAGGGCAAGAAGCTCCTCATCACCGGAGTGCTGACGCCCCGATCGATCGCGTTCTCGGCGGCGCAGGTCGCGCAGGAACAAGGGGCCGAGATCGTCCTCACGAACTTCGGACGAACGGTGAGCCTCACCGAGAAGTGCGCGAAGCGCCTCCCGGACCCTCCCGACGTCCTCGAGCTGGACGTGAACGAGCCGCAGCAGATCGACGCCGTGCGCGAGGAGCTCGGTCGGCGCTGGGGCCGACTCGACGGGTTCCTGCACGCGATCGCGTTCGCGCCACAGGACGCCCTCGGCGGCAACTTCCTCTACACCCCGTGGGAGAGCGTCGCGACCGCGTTCAAGACGAGCGCGTTCTCGCTCAGCTCCCTCGCGGCCGGCATGCTGCCGCTGATGGAGTCGCGCGGCGGCGGGATCGTGTCGCTGGACTTCGACGCACGGGTCGCGTGGCCGGTCTACGACTGGATGGGCGTCGCGAAGGCAGGGCTCGAGTCGGTGACGCGCTACCTGGCCCGGGACCTCGGCCCGAAGGGGATCCGGGTGAACACGGTGTCGGCGGGTCCGATGAAGACGATGGCCGGCAAGGGCATCCCGGGCTTCGAACAGATCGCGGAGGGCTGGGCGGACCGGGCGCCGCTCGGCTGGGACACGTCCGACGGTCGTCCGGTCGCCGGGGCGATCGCGTTCCTCTTGTCGGATCTCGCCGCCGGCATCACGGGCGAGCTGCTACACGTCGACGGCGGATTCCACGCCATGGGGACGGATCCCGTCCCACCCGGTACCCTCGACTGACGCTCGCGCCGGCTACGCTGCCTCGAGCGCCTCGACGAACGCGCGCACGTCCGCCAGCCCGAGCGTGGGATCCCCGGTGTGGGTGGTCACGAGGACGCCCACGAGATCGCCCTGGAACACGCAGAGCACGCCCTGCCGGCTGGGTCCGCCCGGGATCAGGAAGCCCGGGCCGCCGCCGCTCATGCACGCGAACGAGTAGCCGCCCGATTCGGCGGACCGCAACGACCCCTGGTCGACCTCGCCGCCCGAGGCCTCCGCGCCACCGGCCGCCCCCTGCACGATCGCCTCGGCATCGAGCCCTGCGGGGTAGTTCTCGTAGAGGGCGGCGAAGAGCTGCGGCTCGCCCCCGCTCCCGTAGACCGCACCACGGATCTCGACGTCCCCGATCTTGATGTCCTCGACCGCGCGCTCCGCTCGGTCCGCGTCCTCGTTGTGCAGTCGTTCGTACCCGAGCGCCGAGTCGGGGAAGCCGTCGGATCCGTTCCGCATGAGGAAGATGGCGAGAGCGACGGCGAGCAGGAGGATCGCCACGACGAGGACCGGCCCCCGACCGGAGCGGGGCCGGCTCGGGACCGGACCTCCCGGGGGCATCGCCCAGTCGGGTCTCGGCGGCGGTTCCATCACCGGAGGGTGGACCGCGTCCGCTCGGGATGCAAGCAGTTCGTATGCTTCCGCCGTGCGGGAGGCGACCACCGAGCGGCGGCTGACCAGCTTCAGCCATGGCGCCGGTTGCGGGTGCAAGCTCGGGCCTGACGATCTGCGGACCGTCCTCGGCGGCGTGACGTTGCCGCAGGCGTCCGCGGATCTCCTGGTGGCCTCGGACACGGGGGACGACGCAGCCGTGTATCGCCTCCCGTCGGGGGAGGGGCTGATCGCGACGCTCGACTTCTTCACCCCGATCGTCGACGATCCGTACGACTGGGGGCGCATCGCGGCGACGAACGCGCTGTCGGACGTCTACGCGATGGGCGGCCGCCCGCTCCTCGCCCTGAACATCGTGAACTGGCCCGTGGACGATCTCCCGCTCGAGATGCTCGCGCGCGTCCTGCAGGGCGGCGTGGACGTCGCGGCGGGAGAAGGGGTCGCCGTCGCCGGCGGCCACTCGATCACCGATCCCGAGCCGAAGTACGGCATGGTCGCGATCGGGCTCGTACCATCCGACGAGGTCGTGCGGAACTCGACCGCGCCCGCGGGGGCGGCCCTGTACCTCACGAAGCCGCTCGGCCTCGGGCTCGTCTCCACGGCGATCAAGCGCGGGATCGCCGACGAGGACCTGGTCGACGCCGCGGTCGATCTGATGACGACGACGAACCGGGCCGCCGGCGAGGCGATGCGATACGCCGCCGCGGAAGCGGCGACCGACGTCACCGGGTTCGGCCTCCTCGGTCACCTCCACCGGATGCTCCTGGCGTCCGGAACCGCGGCCGAGCTCGAGGCCGGCGCGATCCCCGTGATGGACCCCCGGATCCTCGACCTCGCACGGAGCGACGTCGTTCCCGGCGGAACGAAGCGGAACCTCGCGTCCGTCCGGCCGCACACGGACTTCACCGACCTCCCCGAGCCGGAGCGCCTGATCCTCGCCGATGCTCAGACCTCCGGCGGCCTCCTGATCGCCGCGAAGCATCGGCCCTCGATCGAGTCGTCGTTCCGCGAGCACGGGGTCGTGTTCGCGAAGATCGGCGAGCTGGTGGCCGGCGAACCTGGCCGGATCTCCGTGACGGGCTCCCTGGAGCCGTAGGAACCCATCCGACGGATCGCCCGTTAGGGTGCCGGAGGAGGCGACGTGGAGCGGCCGACACAGGTACCCACCGACAGGCCAAGGAACCGGCCAAGGAACCGGCCAATGAACCGGCCAAAGAACCGGAAAGAGGAGGATCCCGGGCTCCCGATCGAGTTCGGACCGGCCTCGAACGCCGAGTTCGACCCGGAGCCCGTCCTGCCTCCGGTCCTGCGAGAGACGATCCGTCGAGCCCACGACGACGCCGAACGCAACGCGCGCCGCCTGGGGATGAGCCGCCGGGAGTTCCTGCTGTCGGCGTGCGGAGCGGCCACCACGTTCCTCGCCCTCAACGCGTGCACCCGCGAGGAGCACCGCGCGAATCCGTCGTCGCCCACGAGCGAGCCCGGCGGCTCCTACGAGATCCCGCCGAGCGCCTCGGTGGAGCCGCCGAGCGCGTTCGATGCGCTCGGGGGCGAGGAGTTCATCTTCGACGTGCAGGGGCATCTCCTCGAGTACCACCTGAACCCCGTCCTGAACGGCGAGAGCTTCTGGGAGGCGTTCCCGCAGAAGGACTGCGGCGAGGACGACCCTCGCGTCTGCTACTCGATCGAGCACTTCCTCGAGCTGATGTTCCTCCGGTCCGATACCAACATGCTCGTCCTCTCCTCGCTCCCGATCTTCCCGGAGGGCAGCCCGCTGTCGCCCGAGATCATGGACATCACCCGCAGGACCGTCGAAGGGCTCTGCCGGGACGAGCGGATCCTGCTCCACGCGCAGGCGCTTCCCAACGTGGGCGAGCAGCGGGCCGCCCTCGACGCGATGGAGCACACGGCCAACCGGTACCCGGTCGCCGCGTGGAAGACGTTCACCCACTTCCCCGGGGCGTTCGAGGGCGACGGCAACGTGTGGTGGCTCGACGACCGCGACGGCGGCAACCTCGGAGAGCGGTTCATCCGTCAAGCCGTGGCCCTGGGCATCCCGACGATCTGCACCCACAAGGGGCTCTCTCTCGGGAACCCGAACGCCTCGCCCGACGACATCGGGCCCGCGGCCAGACGGCACCCCGACGTGAACTTCGTCGCGTACCACTCGGGCTTCGAGGCGGGGACGACGGAGGGGCCGTACACACGCGAGACCGCACACCTCGGCGTGAACCGCTTGATCGCATCCATCGAGCGGGCGGGCATCGGTCCGAACGAGAACGTCTACGCGGAGATCGGCTCGACCTGGTGGTACGTGATGCGGTACCCGGATCAGGCCGCGCACGTCCTCGGCAAGCTGCTGAGGCACGTCGGCCAGGACAACGTGCTCTGGGGGACCGACTGCCTCTTCTACGGGTCACCGCAACCGTTGATCCAAGCGATGCGCACGTTCCAGATCTCGGAGGAGCTCCGCGAGCGGCACGGGTACCCGAAGCTCACGAATGAGCTCAGGGCGAAGATCCTGGGGCTGAACGGCGCGGCCCTGTACGGCATCGAGCCCAACACGTCGACCTGCGAGTTCACACGGCGCGAGCTGGAGCAGCTCCGCCGGACCCTGCCCGGGAACACCATGGCGCTCGGACCGAGAACGAGGGCCGGGGTCCAGGCGTTCCGCGACGACGATCGCGAGCTCTGGGCGACGACCGCGGACCTGCTGCGGTAGACGAGGTTCGTATCCTGGAGCGATGCCCAGGCGCCGGATCCGGCTGACCGCGCCCGCTGAGGCGCTCAGCTCGACCTTCCGGGACATCCGCGCCGAGATCGGGATCCCCGAGTCCTTCCGGCCCGAGGTGCTCGCCGAGGCCGAGTCGTCCTCGACATCCCAACGACTCCCGAACGTCGACCGCACCGAGATCCCTCTCGTCACGCTCGACCCTCCCGAGTCGATGGACCTGGACCAAGCGTTCCATCTGGAGCGGAGGCGTGGTGGGTTCCGGCTCCACTACGCGATCGCCGACCCATCCGCGTTCGTCACACCGGGCGGAGCGATCGACCGGGAGGCGCACCGCAGGGCTGAGACCGCCTACAGCCC
>DATFGG010000060.1:0-6322 GCA_035249665.1 Actinomycetota bacterium
CGCGACGGAGAGACCCGTCTGGCCGTGCTCGGTCAGGAAGCGGTACCTTGCGTTCGTCTCCGCCGGCGTGCCGTACCCGGCGAACTGGCGCATCGTCCAGAGCCTGCCCCGGTACATCGAGGGGTAGGCGCCGCGGGTGAAAGGGAAGGCTCCCGGTTCGCCGAGCATCTCGTCCGGCTCCCACCCGTCGAGGTCGTCCGGCCCGACGATCGCCGGGACCGGCTCGCCGGACAAGGATCTGTGCGAACGCTCGCTCCACGGAGCGCGGGGCCGCTCGGGACTCACACTTGGAGGATAGTGGCTGTGGCCGAAAGCCCAGCTACCGCTAGAGCGACGGCCGGAGCAGACCGTAGACTGGATCGTGGGAGGTTGCTTCTGATGGGTAGTGTGGTGAGGGTCCGTGGGCGCGCGTTCCTCGCGTCCACGCCGTGGCGCCCCCTCGAGGGGCCGGCACTTCCTCGGCCCGCGATCCGCGGCTGAGCTCGTCCGGGCGTTCGAAGTCGGACCCGCGGACCTCGTCGTCGAGGTCGGAGCGGGGACAGGTCGACTGACACGTGAACTGGCGAGGTCCGCCTGGCTCGTGCTCGCGATCGAGATCGATCCCGCGTTGTCCTCGAAGCTGCTTCGCTCCGCGCGGTCGTGGCCCAATGTCTTCGTGCACCAAGGTGACGCCCTCGATACGCAGATCCCAGGGACCTCGTTCCGAGTCGTTGGGAACATCCCGTTCGATATCACCACCGCACTCCTCCGGAGGGTCACGCGGCTCGAACAGGCCGAACGCCTCGACCTGATCACGCAGCTCGAAACCGCCCGCAAACGAGCCGCCACCAAAGGAAGTGTGCTCTCCGTGCTCTGGAGCACCGAGTGGCGTTTCGGCCTCCGCCGGCGGATACCGGCGCGATCGTTCCACCCGGCACCTTCCGTCGACGCCGCGTGGCTCGTCGCCGAGCGTCGCCCGCAGCCACTGATCGCACCGATCGAACGCACCTCATTCGAACGGCTCGTGCGAAGAGGATTCGAGAAGGCTGGTGCGCCGATCGACCGCTCCCTCGGGCTCCGAAGGTCAGTGATCCGGGCCGCCGACCTCGATCCGGACGATCGTGCCATCGACCTCACGGTCGGCGACTGGATCGCGCTCTTCCGGGCTGGATCGGGCGATCGCGAACACTAGGGCCGACCGGCGAACGGTGCTTGGCGTCAGGTTTCGGCGCAAGGGTCGCTTCCGGCTCGATCCACCGCGCGATCAGGCAGGTGATCAGGCCCCTCGGCGCGGCGCAGGAGCTCCTGGGCCGCGGCGTACGGGTCGATGCGGCGCTCGGCGAGGTCGTCGCCGAGCGCCGGGTCCTGCTCGAGTGCGTCGGCTGCCTTGACCCGGAACCGCTCCGCGGCAAGGCTCTCGGCCTCACGGAGGAGGCGGGCTCGCCGCTTCGCGGCGAGCGCGCCGGACGCCTCGGCGCCTTCGCGGTGCTCGCGGATCGCCGCCCACACCTCCTCGACGCCCTCGGCCTTCGCGGAGGTCGCCAGCAGCACCGGCGGATGCCAGTCGCGAGCGGCGCCCATGTGCAGCATCTGGCGGAGCTCCTTGGCCACGTCCGGGGCGCCGTCGCGGTCCGCCTTGTTCACGACGAAGACGTCGGCGGCCTCCAGGATGCCGGCCTTCGCCATCTGGACGGCGTCCCCCATCCCCGGCGCCATGACCACGACCGCCGTGTCCGTGGCCGCCGCGACGTCGACCTCCGCCTGTCCGACCCCCACCGTCTCCACGAAGATCACGTCGTAGCCGGCTGCGTCGAGGATCCGCACCGCCTCCGGGGCAGCCAGCGCCATCCCCCCGAGGTGCCCCCTCGTCGCCATCGAGCGGATGAACACCCCGGGATCGACGGCATGGTCTTGCATCCGCACGCGGTCGCCGAGGAGGGCACCACCGGTGTACGGCGAGGTGGGATCCACGGCGAGGACGGCCGCACGGAGATCAGCGGCACGGGCGATCCGGACGAGCTCCCCGGCGAGCGTGGACTTGCCGACGCCGGGCGCGCCGGTCAGGCCGATCGTGGCCGCACGACCGGTCTCCGGATAGATCCCCGCCGACAGGTCGGCCAGCTCCGGCGCGTCGTCCTCGACGGCGGAGATCGCGCGCGCGACCGCGCGGCGCTCGCCGGCCAGCACCCCGTCGACGAGCCCCGCCACGTCCACGACGCTCACCCTACCGGTCGGCCGGCGCGGGCCGGCTGACAAGACCGGCAGAGCCCGCACCCGGGATCGCCTCCAGCGCATCGCGGAGCGATCGACACAGGGCACGTTGCCGAAGGAGGGCGGGATCGTTCTCCGAGGCCACTCGCGATCGCACCATCGCCAGGTTGATCTGCTCGCGCTGGAGTCGGCCCAGCACGTCGGAGGCTCGATCACCGGCCCTGTCTCGTATCGCGCGCCTGGATCGGCGTCGCTCCCCCGGACGCTCGAGGATCGAAAGCTCGGCGGGCGTCACGGCGTCCTGCTCGACCTCGCGCATCAACTCCGCCCGGAGCCAGCGTCGCTCCCGCGCGTGCGCGAGACGGATCGCGAGCACCACGAACAGGAGCAGCGGCAGTCCCTTGACGGCGGTCGCGAGGGGGATCAGGAACCACTCCGCGCCCTCCCACGGATGCGCCGGGAAGAACTCGAGGATCGGCGAGTTCCACAGGAAGTGTCCGAGGACGGCGGCCCCGGCGAGCAGCGCGGCGGGACCGAGTCGCTCAAGTCGGGGCCGGCCGTCGCGCCGGGTGATGAACGTCCCGACCGCCATCCCGACCAGGCCCGTGTACAGCACGTGCGAGTAGAGGCCGCTCGCGATCACGCGTACGAAGAACCCCTCGAACACGCCGCCGACATCTCCGCCGAAGACGGCGACGAAGTAGAAGACGTCCTCGACGACGGCGAAGCCGAGGCCGCAGAGCGCGCCGTAGACGAACCCGTCCATCACGTCGTCGACCTCGTCACGGGCGATCAGCACGATCAGCACGACGCCGAGACCCTTCAGGGTCTCCTCGACGAACGGGGCGGTGAGCGCGGCCGTCCATCTCGCGGCGAACTCGGGTCCACCGATGCGCGCGACCACCACACCCCACCCGGCGTTGCCGATCGTCGACAACGTGGTGGCGGCCACCGCCCCCCACACGAACGCCGCGATCAGCAGAGGGATCGGTTCCCGTTCGTAGAGATCGAGGAAGTAGACGAGCATGGCGACCGGGGCGGCGTAGACGATGACGAGCCCCCACGATAGGAGCCAGCCACCGGGCGAGATCTCGCGGAAGAGGTTCTGCTCCCCGACCGCCACGATGCCCGTGATCGCCACGACCACGACGTAGAGCCAGAATGCTGGCAGGCGGAGCTGGATGAAGCCCGCGTGGTGCAGGGGCGAGTGCGCGAACGCGCGTCGACGCATCATCAGGCGACCTCAGCCCCGTCGGTCATGGACGTGAGCTCCTCGACGATCAGCTCGAGCTGTCCCTGGAACGCCCAGCCGTCGAAGATGACCCCGTTGCCGGCGGGCGAGACCCCGACGGTGACGGAACCCTCGACCGACGATCCGCTCTGCGGCTCCGATCCGATGTAGCCGAAGCGGACGGCTTCGAGCCCGTTCCGGAGAAGGATCTGCTCGATCCGGTCCGTCACGGACAAGCGCTCGAGCTGGTGGCCGAGCACTTCACCGGCGTACAGGTCCGCCAGCGCGAGTGCTTCACCGCCCACCTCGGGGAGCACCAGCAGGTCGAGCGCACCATTGCCGCGGGTGAGTTGCGCGAACTCACCCGAGAGGAACCCGCCGGACACCGAGGGGAGAGAAACCTGCTCACGATGCGCAACCTCCCAGCCCGGGAGTGGGTGGATCGTGACGACGCCTCCCATCGCGACCGCCTGGACGTCCGGCACGGGCAGTGTCCCCGCCACCACGAAGCCACCGAGCACGGTCACCGACATCACGAGCGCGACGAGACCGGTGGGGAGCCAGCGTCGAGAGGGCCGGCCGGTCCCGGGGAAGGCGTCCGGCCGGGTCGGCACGTTCACCGCCGGCGGCGGCGGCGGCGGCGGTGATGTCATCAGCGATCGCCGTCCGCAACGGACAGGAGCTTCGTGAGGCGGACGAGCCGCAGGGGGTGCCGGAGCAACCCTCGGATCTGGATACGCCGGCGGAGGAGATCCCCGACGATCGCTCGGCCCTCCGGCCGGAGCGGGTCCGGAAGCCCTCCTCGCAACGGCGCGGTGGTGAGGTCGAGCAGCCGCCCCGAGTCCGACCGGATCCGGAGGTGCGCATCGGGAACGTCGCCGTCGCCGACCCGGACACCCTCGTGTTCGATCCGGAGGAAGACCGTCACGTCGGCGTCGGGCGCGTCGAGCACCGCGACCGACCTGCGCAGGAGCGCCCGCCGAGTGGGATCGCGCGCGAGGTTCTGCTCGATGAGATCCGCGACCATCGACGCGAGGCCGCTCGGCTCGCCGCCGATCACCCTGATCGTCACGGCTCGAGGACCACCTTCGTGGCTTCCCGGCTGTCGAACAGGGCGTAGCCCTCGGCCGCTGCCTCGAGCGGTAGTCGATGGCTGATCAGTGGCGTCGGGTCCACCGCGCCTCGCTCCAATCCGTCCATCACCCGGCCCCACCACGACACCACGGGCGTGAGCCCCGCGAACCGGAGCGTGAGCGCTCGCGACCAATACGCCCCGAGCTGGAGCTCCGTCGTCTCCGACGAGTAGACGCCCAGGACGACCACGGTGCCACCGCGCCGGACGGTATCGATCGCGCCCTCGAAGGCCGTTGGATGTCCGACCGCGTCGACCACCACGTCGGCTCCCCGCCCATCGGTCGCCTCCGCGAGCGCGGTCACGGGGTTCCGCTCGTCGATGTGCACCGGGATCGCGCCCGCGGTCTCCGCCAGTGCCAGCCGCGACGGATCTCGGTCGAGGGCGTAGATCGTCGGGCCACCGGGGGTCCGTAGGCTCTCGATCGTGCAGAAGCCCACCGGGCCGCAGCCGAGCACCGCGACCACATCGTCCGGGCCGGCGCCCGTCAGCGAAGCCCCGTAGGACCCGGTGGTCAGGACATCTCCGACGAACACTGCCGCCTCATCTCCCACTCCGTCCGGGATCTCCAGCAGGTTCAGGTCGGCGTCGGGTACGCGGAGACGCTCGGCCTGGGCCCCGGGCAGGGCACCGCCGAAGATCCCGTAGCCGAAGATCTTGTCGTCATCGCACAACGAGGACTGCCCGATCCCACAGAACCAGCAATGGCCGCAGGCGATGTTGAACGCGACGGAGACGCGATCCCCGACCCGGCGGGTCTCAACCCCGTCGCCGACGGCCTCGATCACTCCGACGGCCTCGTGTCCCAGCGGCTCCCCCGGTTCCATCGGCGCCTTCCCGTGGAGCAGGTGGAGATCGCTCCCACAGATCGCCGAGCGGGTGACACGAACGATCGCGTCGGTCGGTGCCTCGAGATCCGGATCGGGCAGGTCGGCGACGCGGACGGCGCCCACCCCGTCGAACACGACCCCCCGCATCAGGGTTCGTCGGGGAAGGTCGTGTCCACCTGACCGGCGATGTAGGCCAGTTCCTGCGTGCCTTTCGTGTAGCGAAGGATCTTCGGGAGATCGCCGCGGACACGGAGCTTCCCCTGAACGAGCCCCTTCACGGGTTCGAGGTCCCCGCGGATCACGTCCTTCCACCGCGAGTACGGCGCGCGGATCACGAACTCGGCGGAGGCCGCCCTCGCCTCGTCGACGATGCCGCCGCCGCGGCAGCCGCCGTGCCAGAGGTCGAGGAGTCCGCGCACGTCGGCGGCGACCCCCTTGTCCGGCTCCGCCTCGACGTGGATCACCGCGTCGCCCTCCCAGGTCGCCGCGTACTCGGCGTACTCCTCCGACGCATCGACCGCCTCGATGTAGGCCTGGAACCACTCTTCCGTCGGGAACGTCGGCACCCTAGACCTCCCATCCGCCGATGATCGAGACGACGGCGATCAGGTTGAAGGCCGCGTGCCCCGCGATGCTGGCGAGGAGGTTCCGACGCCTCCAGTAGATCCATGCCAGCCCCAGGCCCGTGCCCACGTGGGTGATCCCGAGGGCGAGCACGTCCAGCTCGTTGCCCGGCGTGAGGAGGTGGAACGCACCGAACGCCGCGGCCGAGACCAGCGCTCCCACCCAGAAGCCGCTCCGATCCGCGATCGATCGGAAGAGGAGCCCCCGGAAGACGAACTCCTCGAGCGCGGGTGCAGCGATCACCGCGAACACCGCGAAGATCACGAGCCCCCATCCGGCGAGGTCGGTGCTCACCTGCTCGGGGAGCTGGACCGA
>DATFGG010000061.1:0-5509 GCA_035249665.1 Actinomycetota bacterium
CGCTTCGCCGAGGCCTATCGTGCCGAGATGCACGCGTTCGTAGAGGTGGCGGCGGGTCGGCGGCCGAGCCCATGCACCGCGGAGGACGCCCTGGAGGCGATGCGTGTGGCGGTGGCGTGCGACCGCTCGCGCGAGGAGCACCGGCCGGTCCGGCTCGAGGAGGTCGCATGACCGACCTGGCCGACCGCGTGGCGGGAGCACCGATCACCTGGGGCGTCTGCGAGGTGCCGGGGTGGGGTCACCAGATGGCGGCCGAGCGAGTGCTCTCCGAGATGCGGTCCGTCGGACTGCGGGCGACGGAGCTCGGTCCCGACGGGTTCCTGCCGCCGGGCTCCGAGCGCGCGCTCCTCGATGCGAACGGCCTGGCGCTCGTGGCGGGGTTCGTCCCCGCGGTCCTGCACGACCCCTCGTCCCTGGAGCATGAGCTCGCGAAGGTCGACGCCGCGGCGCAGACGATCGCGTCGCTCGGCGGCGGGGTGCTCGTCCTCGCTGCGTCGTCCGGCGGGCACGACTACGAGCGAGGCGAGCGGTTGGATGCCGCCGGGTGGGCCGCGCTCGGGCGGGGGATCGACCGAGTCGTGGCCACGGCCGGTGATCGGGGGCTCCGCGTGGGTCTGCACCCGCACCACGGCACGGTGGTGGAGCGGCCGGGGGACGTGGAACGGTTGCTCGAGATCTCGGACGTCGGCCTGTGCCTCGATACCGGTCACGTCATCGTGGGAGCGGGCGACCCACTGGCGCTCGCTCGGGAAGCCGCCGATCGCGTGATCCACGTCCACCTGAAGGACGTGTCGGCGGATGTGGCCGGCCGGGTCGCCGCAGGCGATCTCGGGTACCGGGACGCGGTGCGGGAGGGACTGTACCGGCCGCTGGGCGACGGCGACCTCGACGTCGCGGGCGTCGTCCGCGCGCTCGAGGAGTCCGGATACGACGGTTGGTACGTACTCGAACATGACGAGGTGCTCGATCACGAGCCCGAGGAAGGATCGGGGCCCATCGGAAAAGCGAGGCGGAGCCTCTCGTTACTGGGGCGGGTCTGGGAGGAGGTGGGGGCGCCGACGAGGGGCTAGTCCGTGGTGGCGCGAACGTCGCGCCCAGCGAGTCGAGGAGGGGGTTGCATTGAAGATCAAGAGATGGGCCGCGTTGGCGCTCGTCTTCGCGCTCGCCGGGGCGGCGTGCACGGGGGACGAGGGCGGCGACGGCAACGGTGACGGCGACGGGGGCGGCGTCACCCAGCGTGACTTCCGGTTCGTGGTCGTCACGCAC
The DNA here is from genome assembly GCA_035249665.1 of Actinomycetota bacterium. Taxonomy (GTDB): domain Bacteria; phylum Actinomycetota; class UBA4738; order UBA4738; family HRBIN12; genus JAJNBA01. The sequence continues at coordinate 1,267 of DATFGG010000061.1, forward strand.
GGGCAGGCGTCGGACCCGTTCTGGTCGGTCGCGTCCAACGGCGTCGAGGCCGCGGGCGAGGACATGGGCGTCACGGTCGAGTACCAGGCGCCCGGCACGTTCGACATGGTGGAGATGTCGCAGCTGATCGACGCCGCGGTCGCATCGGAGCCGGATGGGCTCGTCGTGAGCCTCCCGGACGCCGACGCGCTCGGTCCGTCGATCACGGCGGCCGTCGATGCGGGGATCCCGGTCATCACGATGAACTCGGGATCGGACACCTTCGCCGACCTCGGCGTGCTCCTGCACGTCGGGCAGACGGAGTTCGAGGCAGGCCAGATCGCGGGGGAGCGGTTCGCCGAGGAGGGCGTCCAGAACCCGATCTGCCTGAACCAGGAGGTCGGCAACGCAGCCCTCGATCTGCGCTGCGAAGGGTTCTTCGATGGGCTCGGGGTGGAGGGCGAAGTGATCGCCGTGGACCTCGACGACCCGACGAGCACGACCGAGACGGTGGCCGGGGCCTTGCAGAACAACCCGGACATCGACGGGATCCTGACGCTCGGTCCGACCGGGGCCGCGCCGACGATCGCTGCGCTCGAGGAGGCCGGGACGCTTGGGGATATCGCGTTCGCGACCTTCGACCTGTCGCCGGAGGTGCTCGAGGCGATCGACGCGGGCGACATGCTGTTCGCGATCGACCAGGCGCAGTACCTGCAGGGGTACCTGCCGATCGTGTTCCTCACGAAGTACCTGGAGACGGGCGCCCTGCCGTTGGGAAGCAAGGACCGGGTGCTCCTGACCGGTCCGCAGATCGTGACGGCGGAGACCGCCTCACAGGTGGTGGAAGCCTCCGCGGACGGACTGCGGTAGCGGGATGAGCAGGGCCCTCGTGCGCGAGGTCGCGCGCGAGGGCCCTCCGTTCTAGGCTGACGCGCGAGCGGGAGGAGGAAGTCGAGGCATGGTCACCGAAGTCGAAGCGTCGCCGAAGGCGGCCGACGAGAGGGTCCGTGCGACCGGCATGGCATCGCGCCTCCTCGCGCGCCCGGAGCTGGGCGCGCTCGTCGGGGTGGTGCTCGTGTACGTCTTCTTCGCGATCGTCGCCGCCGACAACAACTTCGTGAGCATGACGACGCTCGCGTCGATCCTGAACCGGGCGGCCCCCTTGGGGATCCTCGCGATCGCGGTCGCGCTGCTGATGATCGCCGGCGAGTTCGACCTCTCGATCGGCTCGCTGCTGGGCTTCTCGGGGATGGCGGTCATGATCTTCATCTCGCCGGAGGACGCCGGGGGATTCGGATTGCCGTTGTGGCCGTCCGTCGGTCTGGCGATCGTCCTCACCGCGCTGACCGGAGTGATCAACGGCGTGTTGGTGAACGTGACGAAGCTCCCGTCGTTCATCATCACGCTCGGCACCCTCTTCATCTTCCGTGGGCTCACGATCGCCGTGACGCGCTCGCTGACCTCTCGGACGCAGCTGAGCGGCATCGATGAGATCCCCGGGTTCGCCCTCGCGGACACGCTGTTCGGGACGAGGGTGGAGGTCGCTGGGGCGAACTTCAACATCACGATCTTCTGGTGGATCGGCCTGGTCGCCCTGGCGACCTGGGTCCTGCTCCGGACGCGAACGGGGAACTGGATCTTCGGGACCGGCGGCGCCGTGGACGCGGCGCGGAACGTCGGTGTCCCGGTCAGCCGCGTGAAGCTGGCGCTCTTCGTGACGACGGCCATGGCCGCGTTCCTCGTGGCGATGCTCCAGGTCGTCCAGGTGAACAGCGCGGACGCGCTCCGGGGAACCGGCTTGGAGTTCGAGGCGATCATCGCGGCGGTCGTCGGCGGGTGTCTCCTCACCGGGGGCTACGGCTCCGTCGTCGGCGCCGCGCTCGGTGCGTTGATCTTCGCGATGGTGCAGCAGGGGATCGTGATCACCGGCGTGGACGGCGACTGGTACCAGGTGGTGCTCGGCAGCGTCCTCGTGGTCGCGGTGATCTTCAACAACTTCATCAGGAGGAAGGCGGCGACCCGATGAGCGCACGGACCGACGACGCGCTTCTGGAGACCCGGAAGCTCTCGAAGTACTTCGGCAGCGTGATCGCGATCAAGGACATCTCGATGCTCGTTCGCCCGGGCACGGTCACGTGCCTCCTCGGCGATAACGGAGCGGGGAAGTCCACCCTCATCAAGACCCTCTCCGGGGTGTACGAGCCGAGCGAGGGCGACTATCTGTGCGACGGGGAGGAGATCCACCTGAAGTCCCCTCGTGACGCGCTCGCGCGCGGGATCGCGACCGTCTACCAGGACCTCGCGATGATCCCGCTCCTGTCGATCTGGAGGAACTTCTTCCTGGGGTCGGAGCCCACCAAGGGATGGGGGCCGTTCCGCCGGTTCGATGTGCAGAAGGCGAGGGACATCACCCGTGACGAGATGGCCAAGATGGGCATCGACATCCGCGACCCGGATCAGCCCGTCGGGACGCTCTCCGGAGGGGAGCGACAGTCGGTCGCGATCGCGCGTGCCGTGTACTTCGGAGCGCGGGTCCTGATCCTCGACGAGCCCACCGCGGCGCTCGGCGTGAAGCAAGCCGGGGTCGTCCTTCGCTACATCGTGCGAGCGAAACAACGAGGCGTGGCCGTCGTGTTCATCACGCACAACCCCCACCACGCGTACCCGGTCGGGGACCACTTCGTGATCCTCCGCCGGGGACAGGTGTTCGGATCCTTCCCGAAGGATGAGCTCGCGATCGAGCAGCTCGTCCAGATGATGGCGGGAGGCGCCGAGCTTGAGAACCTCGCGCACGAGCTCCAGCGGGAGGCCGGCGACGACGCGGAGCTGCGGAAGGCCGCGGCGGTGCTCGAACAGGAGGTCGAGGCCGTGGCCGCGGAGCCGCTCGTGACGCAGCGTCCGGCCGACGTCGCGGACGACGGGGAGGCAACGCCCGAGGGCTGACGTGGACACCGACGGCCCCTACGACCTCGTGACGATGGGCCGCGTGGGGGTCGACCTGTATCCGGAGCAGAGCGGCGTCCCGCTCGCGGACGTGCGCACGTTCGCGAAGTCGCTAGGCGGGAGTCCCACGAACGTCGCCGTCGGCGCCGCCCGCTACGGCCACCGAGCGGCCGTGATCACGAGGGTCGGCGCCGACGGTTTCGGCGACTACGTGCACGATGCGCTCCGCGGGTTCGGCGTCGACGACCGATTCGTCGGCACGGATCCGGACCTCCGGACGCCGGTCGTGTTCTGCGAGCTGCTGCCGCCGGAGTCACCGACGATCCTTTTCTACCGGCAGCCGACCGCTCCAGATATGCAGCTGTCGGCCGATGAGCTCGATCTCGGCGCGGTCCGAGAGGCACGGATCTTCTGGACGACCGGTACCGGACTCTCGGCCGAGCCGAGCTGCGCGGCCACCCTGGCCGCCCTCGAGGCGCGAGGCCGCCAGGCGATCACCGTGCACGACCTCGACTACCGGCCCATGTTCTGGCCCTCGCCGGACGACGCGCGGATCCAGCAGCTGAAGGCATTGGCGCTCGCCACGGTCGCGGTCGGCAACATCGAGGAGTGCGCCGTCGCGGTGGGGGCCGGACCGCCCGAGGATCTGGCGCGCCGGCTGCTCGAGCTCGGCCTCGACCTCGCGATCGTGAAACTCGGTGGAGACGGCGTGCTCGCTGCCTGGGAAGGCGGGACCGAGCGATTCCCGCCGGTCCGGGTCCGTGTCGTGAACGGTCTCGGCGCCGGCGACGCGTTCGGGGCGGGTGTCTGCCACGGCCTGTTGGAAGGGTGGGATGTACCGAGGACGATCCGCTTCGCGAGCGCCGCGGGTGCGCACGTCGCGTCGCAGCTCGCGTGCGCCGACGCGATGCCCGACGAGGCGCAGGTGGAGGCGCTGCTCGTCGATGCGTGAGCCCGCGTCAGCCTGCGTGTGCCCACTCCGTCACCGCCCGGAGCTCTCCCGGATGGAGGTGGACCAGGACGTGGGGCGGTGGGTGGCCGAGGACGTACGTCACCGTCGCCTCGGCGAACCGCTCAGACGGGATCCGGTCCCACGCCGCGCCGCCCTGCCAGGGCGTTCCCTGCGGGAGCCCCGCCGCGGCGATGAACCGGCGCCGGAGCGCGGGGCTCGGCCCGCAAGGGCGCTCGGCGTGGTGCGCGAACTCGTGCAGGAGCGTCGCCTCGAGGTTTCCGGCGGTCCCCGGAGCTCGGACCAGGACCAGGGCTTCGGCGGGTTCGTAGCGCGCCCGGTCCGACAGCTCCCACGCCACGCCCACCGTGA
>DATFGG010000062.1:0-4321 GCA_035249665.1 Actinomycetota bacterium
GGGGAGCATCCGCTCGTCCGAGACGCCGACGATCTGCACCGCCGGGCGGGCCGGATTCGTGAGCGGTCCGAGGAAGTTGAAGGACGTGGGCACCCGGAGCTCGCGGCGCACCGGCGCCGCGTGCCCCCACGCGGGATGGAATACCGGGGCGAACATGAATCCGATCCCCGCCTCGGCAAGGCATCGCTCGACACCGGCGGCATCGAGGTCGATCGCGACGCCCAGTCCCTCAAGGAGATCGGCAGACCCGCACAGGCCGGAGGCGGCGCGGTTGCCGTGTTTCGCGACCGGCACGCCCGCTCCGGCCACCACGATCGCGGAGACGGTAGAGATGTTGAACGTGCCGCTCCGATCGCCGCCGGTCCCGCAGGTGTCGACCACCGGCGCCGGTGGGGAGACCGGGTGCGCGAACTCGAGCGCGATCCGGGCCAGACCGTCGAGCTCGTCGACGGTCTCGCCCTTCGTCCGTAGGGCCATCAGGAAGCCGCCGACCTGGGCGGGCGTCACGTCGCCCGTCATGATCGCGCGCATCACGTCCGCAGCGTCGTCGGCCGAGAGCGCCTCGTGGGACGCGAGCCGCTGCAGCGTGCGCGGCCAGAGGTCCGGGTCGGGCTCGGCCATGAGGCAGCGCACGCTAGCACGTCGACCTGGCGTGGATGGCCGCCAGGGCCTCGTCTAGACTGTGCCTCCGCCGCCCTCGGGTGGCGTTCGGCGGGTGTGGTTCAATGGCAGAACGCGAGCTTCCCAAGCTCGAAACGGGGGTTCGATTCCCCTCACCCGCTCTCTCGGCTCGGCCCGTGAGCCGCCGACGCTCACGTTCCGCTCAGCGCCGAGTGCAGAGATCGACGACCGTCCTCGTGGGGAGGCGCAACGTCTCGGGCAGTCCGTGCGAGAGCTGCCTGATGCGCTCGAGCAGCTTCGCCCGAAGGGGAGCGGGCAGCGTAGCCACGTCGCTGGACGTCGCGTATAGATCCGCGAGTCGCGCCGCCGGAACCACGTGGGTTGCGGGGAACTCCCGACGCTCGAACGGATCGAACCCTTCCACCGTGGCCGGCAGCTCGGCCCACGATCGGTGTGCGGCCATGATCGCGGAATCGGCCTGGGTTTCCTCGACCGCCTCGTAGATCGCTCGCACGACGGGAATCTTGACCTTCTCCTTCTCGAGAGGCCAGGCCCAGAACAGGGCGAGGGTTCCTCCCGGGCGCAGGACACGATGGATCTCCGCCATCGCAGCCTCGCGCTCGAAGTGGTGGAACGCGTTGCCGACGACGACCAGGTCGATCGCCCCGTCATCGAATGGCATCGACTCCGCCCTCGCCACGATCGCGCGGACCGCCGGGAACCGTTCCTCCAGGACCGCGCGCATGTTCGCCGCGGGTTCCACGGCGGTCACATCGACACCGAGCTGCGCGAAACGACCTGAGAGGCGCCCCGTCCCGGCCGCCAGGTCGACCACGCTCGAACCGGGGCCGATACCGGAGCGCTCGGCGACCCAGGCGACGGCCTCCGGCGCGTACTCCGGCCGGAGTTCGTCGTAGTCGAGGGCATCGACGACCTCGAAGCTGAAGCCAGACATCCTCGGAATCCTAGAGGGTGCGAGGCCACCGGGGACTCGGTCCCCGATGGCCTCGTGAGCGTGGAGCCGATCGCCCTAGCCGAGCGAGACGGCCACCAGCTCCAGGCGGTCCATCGCCTCCTGCATCCCGCCCTCCATGCCGGAGTCGATGATCGCGTCCCGTACCTCCTTGGTGTGGCACTCGACGAAGGTCGTGAGGGTGGTACGCCCGTCCACCTCCGTGAACGTGACCGTGTTCAGCGTCCCCTCCTCGGCCTCGGGTGTCCCCGCCAGGGGGAAGTCGTCGGGCATCTCGAAGACCTCCGTGTTCACGAGTCGCTCGTTCGGAACGATCTCGCGGAACTCGCCGTGGAACGCGACCTCGAAGCCCTCGTTCGCCGTCATCACGTAGCGCCATGCGCCGCCCACGCGCAGGTCGACCTCGACGCTCGTGACCTCGCCCCGCTCGCCGCTCCACCAGCGCGCGATCAGTTCCGGCTCCGTGTAGGCCCGATACACCAGGTGCTTCGGCGCGTCGAACTCCCGCGTGATCAGGATCTGCGTGTCCGCCGGGAGCGTCACGACCGCGGTACCGCTACTCGTCATCGCCACCATCTCCTTGCTCCTTTCCCGTGTGCTCTGCTCCTTTGAGCTCTTCCAGGACCACATCCAGCCGATCGAAGCGTTCCGCCCAGGCCCGCTCGTAGTTCTTGACCCAGTCGTGGATCGGCTTGAGGGAACGACCGTTGAGTCGATAGATCCGCTGCCTCCCTTCGTCTCGTACGTCCACCAATCCCACCTCCCGGAGCACCCGCAGGTGCTTCGACACCAGGGGCTGCGCCAGGCCGAGCCGCCGGACGAGGTCGTTCACCGGGCGCTCCCCGCCGGCGAGGACGTCAAGGATCTGCCGGCGCCGAGGCTCCGCCACCGCGTTGAACGCATCCGCCGTCGTCGCCACCCGTGCCATGGGTCAGGACTATATATGCCTATATCGGTATATGTCAAGGTCGACACGGTGGCCGGCGACAGCCAGGAACGGAAGGAGAGAGTCGGCGACGTCTCCGCCCAGGACCCCTACACGTCGAGATATCGTGGCGCGGTCGGGCAGATGTCCTTCAGCGGACAGATCCTGCAGCGAGGCGTCGGCGCCTTGCAGATCTCCCGACCGAGCCGGATCAGCGCCACGTGCAGCGGCATCCGGAGGCCCTCCGGCACCAGCTCGTGCAGGAGCCGGTCGGCCCGTTCCGCAGAGGTCTTCGGGGGGACCAGGCCAAGTCGCCGGGTGACGCGATGCACGTGCGTGTCCACCGGCATGGCGTCACGCCCGAGCGAGAAGGAGAGCACCACCGCCGCGGTCTTCGGACCGACCCCGGGCAATGACACGAGCTCCGCCCTCGCCTCATCGTCGGACAGCTCCGCAAGGGCGGAGAGGTCGAACGCGCCGCGCCGTGCCTCCACCTCGCGCAAGATCGCCTGGATCCTGGGCGCCTTCGTGTCCGCGAGGCCGCCTGAGCGGATCGCATCCGCCACCGACCGCGTCGGCGCACGCACGACGGCGTCCCACGTCGGGAGAGCGGCTCGGAGGCCCTCGAACGCGCGCTCCGCGTTGACGTCGCTCGTGTGCTGCGACAGCACGGTGAGGATCAGCTCCTCGAGCGGATCGGAGCGCCGCGGGGGCACGAGGTCGCCGTAACGCTTCCGGAGCCGGTTGAGCACCGTGCGCGCCCGCCGCCGGAGGACGGCCGGCGAGGCGGGTTCGGTCACGCCGGAACGTCGCCGCGCGCGGCGTTGCGGAACTGCGTGAGCGACGGCTCGAACATGAGCTTGATCGAGCCCGTCGGCCCGTTGCGGTGCTTCGCGAGGATCAGCTCGGCTTCCTTCTTCTTCTCCGGATCGGCGTCGTCCCGATGGATGAACGCGACGACGTCGGAGTCCTGTTCCAGCGAGCCGCTCTCACGGAGATCCGAGAGCTGGGGTCGCTTGTCGGCCCGCGTCTCCGGGTTGCGGTTGAGCTGGGAGAGAGCCAGGACCGGGATCCCGAGCTCCTTGGCGAGCAGCTTCAGCGAGCGGCTGATCTCGGCGACCTCCTGTTGCCGGTTGTCGGGCCGGCGGATCGCGGCCGACGTCATCAGCTGGAGGTAGTCCACGATGATGAGGGCGAGCCCGGCCTTGCTGCTGCGCATCCGCCGTGCCTTGGCTCGGACGTCGACGATGTTCACGTTGCCGGAGTCCACGATGGACAAGGGGGCGTCGTGCAAGCGCTCGGCGGCCTGGACCACGCGGACCCAGTCGTCGGGCCCGACGCGCTTGCTCCGGATCCGATCCCAGGGAACCCGGGCAGCCGAGCAGAGCATCCGCATGCCGACCTCGTGCCGCGACATCTCCAGCGAGAACACCGCGACCGAGCCGCCGGCTACCGAGACGTTGTGCGCGATGTTCATGGCGAGGGAGGACTTCCCGATGCCGGGGCGGGCGGCGACGATCACGAGGTTGCCCGGCTGCAGGCCCGAGGTGAGCTCGTCGAGGTCGCGGAACCCCGTGGGTAGACCCGTATACGCGGCCTCGCGGTGCTGGATCTGCTCGAGCTCGAGCATCGCGCCGTCGATCAGCTCGCGGAGGGTGGCGACCTCGTCCCGATCGTCCCGCCGCGCGACGTCGTAGATGCGTTGCTCGGCGGCGTCGGCGACCGCCTCTGGCTCCTCGGGGGCCGAGTACGCCATGTCCATCACGTCGGCGGCCGCCCCGATCAGTCTCCTGAGCAGGGCG
>DATFGG010000063.1:0-2796 GCA_035249665.1 Actinomycetota bacterium
GGGGAGATGGTCGAAGGGATCCGGAAGCGGCAGCTCCCCATCGTGGGTGACGGGGCCGGCGTGACGTCGTTCATCCACGTCGAGGACGCGGCGGCAGCGACCGTCGCAGCCCTCGAGCGAGGTGCACCCGGCGTCTACAACGTCGTGGACGACGAGCCTGCGCCGTCTTCCCTGTGGGTCCCGGAGCTGGCCACGGCGGTCGGCGCGAAGCCGCCACGCCATGTCCCCGTCTGGTTGGCGAAGCCGCTGATCGGCGATGCCGGCGTGTGGCTGATGACGAAGGCGCCCGGTGCCTCGAACGCGAAGGCGAAGGCGAAGGCGGAGCTAGGGTGGACGCCCCGATTCGGCTCGTGGCGCCTCGGGTTCCGCGAAGGTCTTGGAGTGGAGACGGCTCTCAGCGCCTGATACGGGGCTCAGCGAAAGCGATCCTCGAGCGATCCAGAGTTCCGTCTCGAGGGATCCCGAGGCCCCTGTCGCGATGCCGCCGCGTGGTCCAGGATGCCCGCCGCCGCCCATATCCCGAAGGAGAACCCCCCGAGGAGGCCGAGGATCGCCCCCGCGATCAGTCCGGAGGGATCGCTTCTCAAGTCGAACAACCGCACCGGGACGATCAGGTTGCCGACGATCGCGCCCACGATCAAGCCACCGAAGCTGGAGAGGATCACCGTCAAGATCGCGACGATCACGGCCATCCATCTGCTCATCCCGCACCTCCTTCGTCGAGAGCGAGCATCTCTCCCATGGGGGTTCCGCGGTAGACGGCAGACGCCCTATCCGGCGCTGGGATCACCCAGGTGGGTCTGGGTACTTGCGGCAACGATGCCTCGGCGACCACGCGGCCGCGATCGCGCGACACACGGTCAGTCAGCGTCCTTGAGACGCTCGAGACCGTCCAGGACGAGGTCGAGGCCGAACTCGAACTCGAACTGATCGTCGCACCCGGTGCCGACGACGGACGAGTCGTCGTGGCTGACCGTGAGGGCCAGCTCGTAGATGGAGGGATACGTGTCGGCCATCGCCGCGTACGTCTCCATCTCCAGGTCGGGGTCGACATCCGACCTGTCGTTGAACAGTTCCTGGGAGAAGCCCATCAGACGGCTGCCCATCACGTGCATCGCGTGGTGGGTCAGATCCATGGTGAACCCGCCGCTGCGGAACATCCCGATCATCGAATCCATGTAGCCGAGGACCGTCGGCGTCGGCTCGGTGCGAGACTCCATCACCCTGGACGCCCAGGGGTGGCGGAGGAGGGCGCGGCGGGCAGAGAGGATCCGCTCACGGATCGCCGTCTTCCACTCCACGTTCGAGCGAGGCGGATCGATCTCGCCGACGACGACATCCAGCATCCCATCGAGCAGCTCGTCCTTGTCCTTCACGTGCCGGTACAGCGCCATCGGGACGACGTCGAGGGCATGAGCGAGCTTCCGCATGCTGAGCGCCTCGATGCCCTCCTGATCTGCCAGGCCCACGGCTGTGCTCAGCACTCTGTCCCTTGTGAGCGGTGCTCGGGTCTCCGCTCCAGCCTCGATCTTCGTGCTCAAACCACCCACCTCCAGTTGACAAGTGTACGCCGTACACGTACTCTCCACCGTCGGAGTGTACGGCGTACACAAGAGATACGCCAGCATGGACAGCAGGGGAGAGGATCTGGATGAAAGCGATCGTGCAGGATCGATACGGCTCGGCGGACGTGCTGGAGTTTCGAGACATCGAGGAGCCGGAGGTCGGCGAGAACGACGTCCTGGTCCGCGTGCAGGCTGCGGGCTGCGGTCCGGACGTCTGGCACCTGATGACCGGGAAGCCGTACATGGCGCGCGTCGCGATCGGGCTCCGCGAGCCGAAGCTGAAGGTCCTGGGCTGGGACGTCGCGGGGACGGTCGAGGCCGTCGGCGCGAACGTGAAGACGTTCCGGCCGGGGGACGAGGTGATGGGACAGGCAAAGGGTTCATTCGCGGAGCTCGTGACCGCCAACGCCGATGAACTGGTCCCGAAGCCGTCCCGGCTGAGCTTCGAGCAGGCCGCCGCCCTCCCCGTCTCCGGCGTGACCGCCCTCCGGGCGATCCGGGACGAGGGGAACGTGCAGCCGGGGCGGTCCGTCCTGGTGATCGGTGCAGCCGGCGGCGTGGGGTCGCTCGCCGTGCAGATCGCCAAGGCGCAGGGCGCGAAGGTCACCGCGGTGTCCAGCGGCTCGAAGGCTGACCTGGTCCGCTCGATCGGGGCGGACGACCTGATCGACTACACGCGGGAAGACTTCACGGACGGCTCACGGCACTGGGATACGATCGTGGATACTGCGGGCCGGCGCCCCCTGTCACGGCTCCGCCGCGCCCTCACCCCGAAGGGGACCCTCGTGATCGTGGGGGGCGACGGCGGCGGCAAGTGGACCGGTGGCTTCTTCCGCGGGATGCTCCGCGCACCCATCGTGTCGCTCTTCGTGGGACAGCGGCTGCGCGGGCTGGCAACGAAGATCGCGCAGGAAGATCTCGTCGCCCTCGCGGCGCTCGTCGAGGCAGGGACGGTGACGCCGGTGATCGATCGGACGTATCCGTTGATCGAAGCCTCTGACGCCATCCGCTACCTCGAGGAAGGTCACGCCGCCGGCAAGATCGTCATCACCGTCTGAACGGGATGTGTTCACCGCGCTGAGGGTGCCATCCCTGTCCGTCGAGAAGGAGGAGAAGGGATGCGCGCGTTCGCCCTCGAGGAGCTCGGTGCTCCCGGTTCCGTCGTCGAGGTCCCTGTTCCGGAGCCCGCTGAGGGACAGGTCCGGATCCGCGTCGCCGCGGCCGGTTTGAA
>DATFGG010000064.1:0-2352 GCA_035249665.1 Actinomycetota bacterium
CCGACGGCCTCCACGAGGGCCCCGACCCCGTGCTCCTTCGGATAGTCCGTGAGCAACGAGAGCACGACCACCGCCGCGTCGATCTTGCTCTGATCCATCTGGGAGATCGCTCGCCGGGTCTCTTCCTCGGCGGTCAGTCCCGGGGGGTAGACGACGTCCTCCCCTTCGACCGAGCGATCGGGATCGATCCACGTCGCGAGCATCCCCAGCGCGGTGAGCTTGTCGAATCGGATGGTGGTCATCACGAGGTGCCCAGCCGATCCGTAGGTCCGCGCGTCCTTCACGTGGATCAGCGGCGCGATCTCCCGGGCGGGGCCGGCTCCGAACGAGTAGAACGGGAGGCGGATCCAGCTCACGGCGATCACCGCCGCGATGAGGAGCAGGGAGCCGGCGGACCGGAACGATCGCCTCATCGCCAGATGGTAGCGGTGGAGCGCTGCGGATCCGCCCGCTTCCGCCGGTCGTCGCCATCCCCCGGGACCTCGGGTCTGCGCTATCGCTTCGCTCCTTGAGCGCCCTGGAGTACGCTCGAACCGAGGCATGGGATACCTCCTGATCATCGCGATCTCCGTGGCGGTGGGCGTGGCCGTCTACCGCGTGACCGAGACCGTCGCGATCGCCGAGACGGATCGGGACACGTGGTCGGGGGCGGGGCCGGCGCCTGCGGAGCAGGCGCCGGCACCGCCCCCGACCAACTTCGAGCGACTCTCGATCGCCCGCGATCGACTGACCTGGCACGATCGGATCATCGGGACCCTCGGCCTCGTGGTCGTCGTGACGGTCGGGGCGGCCACGGTCGCGTTCGTCGTGTACTTCGTCGCGTCGGCGGCCTTGTCGCTGCTGGAGAAGGCCGCCGGTCCTTAGGGCGGAGGCATGCCCGGCGTCACGTCCCGGATCTCCTCGACCAGCTGGTTCGAGATCTGGTCGTCGTCGCGGAGCCGGCCCTCCAGGTTGTACTCGCCGGCCCACCCCGCGAGGGCGGCGCGCGTCGCGTCGTCGTAGACCCCGGTCGGCTCACCCGCATACCTCCCCAGAACGGCGAGGCGCCGCTGCAGGTCCGCAACGAGGTCCGCGGCGGCGGGCAGCAAGGGGTCGTTGCGGACCAGGACGGCCGCGTCGAAGACCTCGAAGAGCCGAGCGAGCTCGAGGGGCGCGCTGGGATGATCGTCGACCCGGAGATCGATGTAGCGGTCGTTCCGGCCTTCGTAGCCGCCTCCCTCCCGGACCACGAGGAGCGCGGCGGACTGCCGGCCGCGCCTGTCACCCCCGGCCGCATCACCCGCGAGCAGCGCCGCGAGGAGCCGGTCGCACAGGTCGCCTGCCGTCTCCGAGAACGCCCGGGACATCGCGTCCACCACCTGCCCGCCGACGAGGATGTTGCCCTGCGCCGCGTACCGGCGGCCGGTCTCGCCGCCGGCCCACTCCATACACGCCGAACCCGTGAACGTGGCGACGCGGCCGGCCGCATCCACCACACCGACCTGCCGATCCGCACGTCCCTCGTCGCCGTCGATGAGCGTGCCCAGGGCATCCTCCGCCGAGGCGCCGTCCCTCATCAGCGCGAGACCCTCCGGTCCGAACGAGGTGTTCGCCCACGACTGCGTCGCGACCGCGCCCACACCGGCCTTCGCCCATGGGACCACCGCGCCCACCGAGACGAACTTCGACGCCACCGCCACGCCCCAGTCCCCGGCATCCAGATCCGCTGCGACGATCGAGAACGTCATCGGCTCATCCTCGGCGGAGCAGCTGGAAGGAGGTGCGGTAGTCGTCGAGATGCTCCAACATCCGGCCGGCCCCGCCGACGACGGTCTCGAGCGGGCGCTCGACCACGTGGACCGGCACCTCGCATTCCTGGGCGAGCAGCATGTCCAACCCGCGGAGGAGGCTGCCGCCGCCCGTGAGGAACATCCCCGTCTCCAAGACGTCGTGCGTGAGCTCCGGCGGCGCCTCCGCGAGGGTCATCCGCGCCTCGTCGACGATCGTCTTCACCGCCGGTGCCATCGCCTGCCGGATCTCGTCCTCGTCCACCTTGACCTCCACGGTGTTCCCGGTCGCGAGCTCGCGCCCGATCACTTTCGCCGCGCGACCCGTGGGCGAGGGGAACGCCGACCCGATCGCCACCTTCAGCTCCTCGGCGGACTTCTCCCCGATCGAGACACCGTACGTGATCCGGATGTGCTCCTGGATCGCCGCATCGAGGTCGAATCCGCCGACGCTCGCCGAGCGCCCCGACACGACGCCCCCCATCGAGACGACGGCCATCTCCGTCCGCCCGCCGCCGATGTCGACGATCAGGTTCCCGAGCGGCTCGTGGACCGGGAGGTTGGCGCCCACCGCCGCCGCCAGCGG
>DATFGG010000065.1:0-2022 GCA_035249665.1 Actinomycetota bacterium
TCGAGCGCCCGTTCCATGACGTCCTGCGGCGTCCCTTCGGGGGCGGTCAGGATCACGGAGGCGCCACCTTGGAGGTCGAGCCCGAGTGTCGGGCGCAGGCTCCCGCCGAGGAATCCCACCGCGGAGGCAGCCACGAGGACCGTGACGAAGATGATGGACGCCCAGAGGGCGCGATTGCGTCTCACGCCAGCTCTGCCCCGTTGATCACCAGTCGGAAACGGGCATCGAGCAGCTCCGCGGCGTGACGACAGAGCTGCATGCGCCCGAGGAAGATCTCGAAGTACTCCATGACCTGGCTGATGTCCGTGTCGATCGTCAGCTCGAGGCTGACGGTGCGGGGCCCGGAGTCTACCGAGAGGAAGGAGCGCTCGACGGCATGGTTCACGCGATCGTGAACGTCCAACTCGATCCGACCGGACCTGCGCACCCGGCTCCTGTGGACATCCGACTTGTCGGCGAGGATCACGGCGGCGGAGATCGGCGACACGGCCACCCCTTCGGTCTCCTCGTGGTTCGCGATCGCGGCGAGGATCGGCATCAGGTCCGCGCCGTGCACGGAGTCCCGGAGCGACTGGTAGACGAGGATCGCGCCGGTCTGCCCGTGCGCGTCACGGGCCAGCGAGTTCCCCACGTCGTGGAGGTAGCCGGCGACCGAGGCGAGGGTGGCCTCCCGGTCCGTGAACCCGAGCCGGCTCAGCACCTGGTAAGCGATGTTGGCCACCAGGTTGGCGTGACGGAACCCGTGCTCGGTGTAGCCCATCGCTTCCATCACGCGATCGGCCGCCGCGATGTAGAGCGAGAGCTCCTCGTTCCCCTGGACGTCCTCGAGGGTGACGGTCGCGTCCTCGCGGGGTCCCGCCGGTGTCGGCGCCGGATGCTCCGGGACTGGCTCCACCGGCATCCGGGGGGCCGGTTCGTCGGGGGTGCGGACCGCGGCGGCGGGGTCCTCCGGATCGCGAGGCTGGACCGGGTCGCTCACGAGCCGGGCTCGGAGCCTTCCACCTCGTCCTCGAACTCGTCGTCGTCGGCCAGGCGCGTCGCAACGGCCGCTCGCGCGAGCCTGATCTCGACGCCCGGAGCCACCTCGACCGTCACGATGCCGTAGTCGTCGTCGATCTCGGTGATCGTGCCGTAGATCCCCGCCGTGCTCACGATGTCGTCGCCCACCTCGATCGACGATTGCATCTCCATCTGCGCCCGCCGGCGCTGGTTCTGGGGACGGATCAGCAGGAAGTAGAAGACGACACCGATGAGCAAGAGCGGGAGGAAGCTCACGATGGCGTTCGGCTGCGCCTGAGCTTGAGCGAGGATGGCGAGCATGTAGACCTCCATTGAGGGGACGAGGGAGTCTACCTCGCCCCTCTAGAGCGGCAGCGTGCCGGGGACCGACGTGCCCAGGTGGCGGTACGCGCGCTCGGTGGCGACACGCCCGCGTGGCGTCCGCTGGAGGAACCCCAGCTGGAGGAGGTACGGCTCGACGACGTCCTCGACGGTGTCGGTCTCTTCGCCGACCGCCGCCGCGAGCGTCGACAGGCCAACCGGCCCGCCCCCGAACTTGTCGATCAACGTGGCGAGGATCGAATGGTCCAGCCGGTCGAGCCCCTGATCGTCCACCTCGAAGACCTCCAGCCCCGCAGCGGCCACCTCGAGCGTGACGGAGCCGTCATGTCGCACCTCGGCGAAGTCCCGCACCCGGCGGAGGAGCCGGTTGGCGATCCGCGGCGTGCCGCGCGAGCGCCGGGCGATCTCGGCGGCCGCGTCGCCGTCCACCGGGACCGTGAGGATCCCGGCGGACCGCATCACGATCTTCGCCAGATCGTCCGCCGAGTAGTAGTCGAGACGGGGCGAGAAGCCGAACCGTTCTCGGAGCGGGAGCGTCAGCCTGCCGGGCCGGGTGGTGGCGCCCACGAGCGTGAACCGGGGCAGCTCCAGCCGGATCGACCGCGCCGTCGGTCCCTTCCCCAGGACCACATCGAGGTTGAAGTCCTCGAGCGCCGGATAGAGCACCTCTTCCACCGGCCT
>DATFGG010000066.1:0-6777 GCA_035249665.1 Actinomycetota bacterium
GATACGCCACCAGGAAGATCGAGACGTTGAGGACGAGGGTTCCCGCGATCCCGGCCAGGCGGATCGCGATCGGTGCGTCCTCCGTGCCCGCGGCGATGCCACCGAGGAAGCTGGCGAGCAGGACGAACACGCCGAGCGTGAAGAGCATCAGCACGGCGCGGAGCACGGCGATCGGGAAGCTCGGCTGCCGCTTCATCGGGACGTCCCAGACGTGATCCATCGCGTTCTGGGCGGCCTTGATCCCGGCGAGTCCGGCCCAGAGCGCGCCCGCGATCCCGATCGCGAGGGCCACGCCCTTGTCCGGAAGCTCTTGGACGTTCCGACGGAGCTGGTCGCCGATCACCGGGAACTGCGACAGGGCCGCGTCGACGAGGCGATCCTGCATGTCCGACCGCTCGAAGAGCATCCCCGAGAGCGTGACGAACGCGAGGAGCAAGGGGAACAGCGAGAAGAATCCGTAGTACGCGATCAGCGCGGCCAGCTGACCGGCCCGATCCTCACCGAACTTCTTGAGGACCGCGAGCGGGAACGCCAGGACGGGCTTCCTGCGCTGCACGTCGTCGGCGCGTCGAACCACGCCCTGGACCGCTTCCACGGAGGAGGCGTACCCGCGGCGCCGCCGCCCCCAAACCGAGGCGCCAGCAGACGTGCTACGCGAGCGCCTCCTCCAGCGCCCGGCGGACGAGCACCTTCGACAGCGCACGTCGGTACTCGTCCGAGCCGAATGAGTCCGACGGAGGGGCAGATCCCTCGTCGGCCCGCTCGGCGGCGGTCGCGGGGTCGGCCCCGCCCGCGAGGGCCTCCTCCACGCCCGCGGCGCGCATCGGGGTGAGCCCCATGTTCGTGAGCGACACGTTCGCGCCGCCGTTCATCCGCACGGCCGCCACGCCGACGACGGCCCAGTCTTGAGCCCGCCGGGTGAACTTCTGATAGCTCCAGCCTCCCGGCGTCTTCGGCACGCGGATCTCGGTCAGCACCTCGTCGCTCGCGACCGCCGACTGGAACAACCCCGGGAACATGTCGGCGGCCGCGATCTCCCGCATCCCTCCAGGCCCCGTCGCCACGAAGGTCGCACCGAGCGCGAGCAGCACCGACGGCATGTCGCCGGCCGGATCGGCGTGCGCGACCGAGCCGCCGATCGTTCCCATGTGCCGGACCTGGGGATCGCCGACCTGGCCGGCCACGGAGGCCACGATCGGGACGAGCTGCCGGAGCTCCTCCGACGCTTCCAGGTCGTGATAGCGCGTGAGCGCCCCGATAGCCACGCCGCCATCGTCCTCGCGCACATACGCCAGATCGTGGAGCCGTCCGATGTCGATCAGCTTCGTCGGCATCGCGAACCGAAGCTTCATCTGAGGTAAGAGCGAATGCCCTCCGGCCAGCAGCTTCGCGCCGTCGTCGGCCTGCAGCGCCGCGATCGCGGCATCGACCGAGTCGACCCGCTCGTACTCGAACGCCGCCGGGATCATGCGGCACCCCCTTTCGCTTCCTGGATGGCTCTCCAGACGCGCTCCGGCGAGGCCGGCTTCTCGATCGCGGTGACGCCGAGGTGCGAGACCGCGTCGATCACCGCGTTCACGACGGCGGGCGGCGCCGCGATCGTGCCGGCCTCGCCGATCCCCTTCACACCGAGCGGGTTCGTCGTCGACGGTGTCTCCTGTGAGTGATCCGTCGTCATCATCGGAATCTCCGTGGCGCTCGGGATCAGGTATTGGGTCATCGTCGACGTGGTGAGGTTCCCTGACTCGTCGTACAGAGCCTCTTCGTAGAGGGCCTCGGCCACCCCCTGGGCGACGCCGCCGTGGACCTGTCCCTCCACGATCATCGGGTTGATGATCGTGCCGCAGTCGTCGACGGCCACGTACCGCACGATCTCCGTCGCCCCGGTCTCCGTGTCGACCTCGACGACGCAGACGTGCGCCCCCGCGGGCCAGGTGAAGTTCGGCGGGTCGTAGACCGCCGTCGCGCTGAGGTGCGGCTCCACCCCCTCGGGCAGTGCGTGCGCGTGCCAGGCCGAGACGGCGAGCTCCGGGATCGTCTTCGCCGTGTCGGGGGCGCCCTTCACACGGAATGCACCGTCGCCCCATTCCAGGTCGTCCTCGGCTACCTCCAGCTCGTGCGCGGCGATCGTCCGGGCCTTCGCCTTGATCTTCTCGACCGCGAAGTGCAGGGCGACGCCACCGACCGCGACCGAACGTGACCCGTACGTGTCCATCCCGAGCGGGGTCGAATGCGTGTCCCCGTGGAGCACCGTGATCTCGTCCGGGGAGACGCCGAGCCCGTCGGCCACGATCTGGGCCCATGCGGTCTCGTGGCTCTGGCCGTGGGGTGACGTGCCGGTCTTGACGATCACGTGACCGGAGGGCAGGCATTCGATCGTGGCTCCGTCCCAGCCGCCGGCCGCGTATCGCAGCGCCCCCAGGATGTTCGACGGTGCGAGCCCGCACATCTCGATGTAGGTGGAGAGCCCGATCCCGAGCTGGGTCCGGTCCCCGCGCTCGCGCCGATCGCGTTGGTCGGCTCGGAGCTTGTCGTACTCCACGAGACCGAGCGCCTTGTCGAGCAGGGGCTCGTAGTTCGCCGAGTCGATGTTCAACCCCATGATCGAGGTCTGCGCGTCCTCGTGCGGCGGATGGAGGTTCATCCGCCGGACATCCGCCGGATCCTTGCCGATCCGCCGAGCGAAGGAGTCGACGAGGCGCTCGATCACGTAGGTCGCCTCCGGCCGGCCGGCGCCCCGGTAGGCATCGGTGGGCGTCGTGTTCGTGACGACACCCTTGAACTCGAACCAGTACGCCTTCGGATCGTACGGACCCATGTAGACCCAGCCGCCGAGCTCCGGGATCCCGGGGGTGAGGAGCTGGTAGTACGCGCCCATGTCCGCGAGCTCGACGAACTTCATCCCGAGGATCCTGCCGTCCTCGGTGCCGGCGAGCGTGCAGTCGTGGACGACGCCGCGACCGTGGGTCGTGGCCACGTAGTTCTCGCGCCGGCCCTCGATCCACTTCACAGGCCGGCGGAGCCTCCGGGCCAAGGCCAGCGCGAGAGCCTCCTCCGCGTACACGTTCAGCTTCGATCCGAACCCGCCGCCGACGTCCGGAGCGATGACCCGCAGCTTGTGCTCGTCGATCCCGGTGGTCCCGGCGAGCGTGACCTTGGCGATGTGCGGGATCTGGGTCGCCGTGACGAGCGTCCACTCGTCCACGGGCGGCACGCCGTACGCGAGGCAGCCGCGCGGCTCGATCGCGTTCGGGATCAGCCGCGGCTGGGCGTACCGCTCCTGCACGATCACGGGCGCCGAGTCGAAGACGGACTGGTCCCCGCCGCCCCCATGACTCCAGTGCACGACCACGTTCGTCCCGAGGTCGTCGTGGACGATGACCTCGTCCTTCGCGGCCTCCTCGATGTCGATCACCGCGGGGAGCTCCGACGCCGTGACGGCGACGGCCTCGGCGGCATCGAGCGCCTGCTCGCGGGTCTCCGCGAGCACGACGGCGACCGCGTCCCCGTTGAACCGCACCTTGTCGGACGCGAGCGGGTAGTGGACCGGGACCTTGATCTCCTCGGTGATCGGCCAGACGAACGGCAAAGGACCCAACTCGAAGTCGGCCGCCGTGTACACCCCCACGACGCCCGGCATCGACGCGGCCTCGGTCGTGTCGATCCCGTCGATCGTGGCGTGCACGTACGGCGGGCGGGCCAGGGCCATCCACAGCATCCCCGGCATCGTCCAGTTATCGATGTAGCTGGCATGTCCCGTCAGGAGCTCGGGATCCTCCTTGCGGAGGACCGGCTGCCCGATGAAGGTCTCCGTGGTCGCCATCGCCGCCTCCTCAAGCCTCGGCGCCGGCCATCGAGCCGGCCGCGTCGAGGATCGACTTCACGATGTTCTGGTAGCCGGTGCAGCGACAGAGGTTGCCCTCGAGCGCCAGGCGGACGTCGTCCTCCGACGGGCTCGGGTTCTCCTTCAGGTAGCTGGCCGCGGCCATGATCATCCCGGGCGTGCAGTAGCCGCACTGGAGACCGTGGTTCAGGCGGAACGACTCCTGGAGCGGGTGGAGCTGGTCGCCTTCGGCCATGCCCTCGATCGTCCTGAGCTCACGGCCGTCCGCCTGCGCGGCCAGCAGCGTGCACGACTTCACCGACTCACCGTCCAGGAGCACGGTGCAGGAACCGCAGCTCGACGTGTCGCATCCGACGTTCGTGCCGGTGAGCCCGAGGGACTCGCGGAGGAAGTACACGAGGAGCGTGCGAGGCTCGACATCGGCGTCTCGCATCGCCCCGTTGACGGTGACCGAGACGTTGGTCACGGGGGCCTCCTTCTGCCCGTTCTGGGGCCTCGTGGTGGGAGACGGGCACGCAGCCGGAGTGTAGACCCGGCGCCCGGAGCGGTCGAATCGGGATCCTTTACGGAGACGAGCGGAGGGCCAGGACCGCGGCGCCGGTGCACGTGGACGACGTGCCCGTCTCCACGGTGCCGTCACGGTGTGCTCGGACCCAGAAGCACGTGCCGCTCGGTCCGAGCACGGCCGCCGCCCACACGCGCCTATCCGCCGCGACCGAGACGATCGTCGACGTCGTCGACGGCCCATCCACGAACGTGAAACCGGGCTGCAGCGCGCTCAGCCTCGCGGGCTCGGCGGCGGCGAAGCTCCCTGATCCCGTGAGCGCCGCGCGAGCGGCAGTGAGCGCGATGCGGGTCGCCTCCTGGGCTTCGGCGTCGGTTCCGGCGGGATCCTCCGAGCCTCGGAGGTGCCCGACGGACGTCGACGGCAACACCCGTTGGTATCCACGGGCGAAGCTCGCACGCTCGCTCGCCACGATCCACCGCGCGAAGAGCCCGATCCCGAGAGCGAGGACGACGAGCACGACCGTACCCTTGACCAGCCACGGTTCGACCCGCGGCCCTTGCGGCAGCGTGCTCCGGTAGGTGAACGAGTCGTCCATCCCCCTCGTATCGGCGCCGGGGCCGCATGACTGAGGGCCTGCCCGCTCAAGCCGAAGGGATCACCAGGAAGGGGACGAGGCCGCCAGGGCAGCGCTCCCTGTGCACGTCACACCGCTCCCATAGCTGGTCCTACTGCTCGCGTCGATCTTCACCCACCAGCAGGCACCCGATTCCGATCGGACCGCGGCCGCGAACTCCATCCCCCCGACCGCGTAGGAGACGGTCTCGGGACCCGTCGACGGGCCGGATGTGAACCGGAGACCCGGGTCGAACGCCGAGAGCGTCGGGAGGTCGGTGGTGAAGGTCCCCTGCTCCGCGTACAGGGTCTGCGCCACCACCACAGCCCGGCCCACGGTCCCCTGCGCCGCTGCGTCATACGCCCGATCGATCTGCACGAAGGTCTCGGACCGTGCGTCGGCGATCTCTTTGCCCGCCTCGTCGGCACCGCTCAGGAACACGAACGCCGCCGCCGCGGCCAAGACGAGGCATGCGACGACCCCCACCAGCTTGAACGGGAACGAGCTCGTCGGGCGCGGCGGCCGAGGCCCTCTCAGGCGCGCGGGATGCTTCGCAGGCTCGCCGAACTGGAACTCGTCGGTCATGTCTCCCTGTATCGGCCACCCGCCAGATCACCATGAGCAACCGCCGGGGAGTCGAACCGGAGGCGTACCAT
This sequence comes from Actinomycetota bacterium, assembly GCA_035249665.1. Classification (GTDB taxonomy): domain Bacteria; phylum Actinomycetota; class UBA4738; order UBA4738; family HRBIN12; genus JAJNBA01. The sequence continues at coordinate 5,622 of DATFGG010000066.1, forward strand.
CGGTCGATGAGCGAGATCGGCGACGTGCTCACCGCGATCGAGGCGCTCTCCGAGAAAGGCGAGCGGATGGCGCTGGCCACGATCGTGGCCGTCCGGGGATCGACCTACCGCAGACCGGGCGCCCGGTTGCTCGTCCCGGAGGAGGGCGCCCCCGTGGGGAACCTGTCCGGTGGCTGCCTCGAGGGCGACGTCGCCGACATGGCCCGGGTGGTCATGGAGGAGGGCCGCGCCCGCCTGGCGGGGTGGGACCTGACCGCCGACGACGACGCGGTCTGGGGGCTCGGGCTCGGATGCAACGGCGCCATCGAGGTCTTCATCGAACCCGCGGAGAAGGCTGCCGAGGTGGCCGGCGCGCTGCGAGCGGCCCTCGAGGCGGAGCGGCCCATCAGCGTCGTGACGGTGGTCGAGTCCTCCTCCCCGGACGTCGAGCCGGGGTCACGGCTCGTCGTTCGCCCCGAAGGCACCGCCGACGGCTCGCTCGGGAGTGCCGCCGTGGATGCCGAGGCCGTTCGAGCCGCGGAGGCGCTGCTCCGGGATGAACGCTCCGAGGTGCGGATCCTCGCCGAGGGCGTCCGCGCGTTCGTCGAGGTCCTCGACCCGCCGCTCCGGTTCCTGGTCTGTGGCGCGGGCCACGACGCGATCCCGCTCGTCCGCGCGGCCTCGATCCTGGGATGGAACGTCACGGTGGCCGACGATCGCCCCGCGTTCCTGACCCGCGAGCGGTTCCCCGAGGCGAGGGGCTTCGTCCCCGTCGATGACCCGGCCGACGCGGCCAAGGAGGCTGGGGTCGATGACCGCACGTTCGTGGTCGTGATGTCGCATCACTTCCTCCGCGACAAGGAGTACGTCCGGTCGATGCTCGGCTCGCCTGCCGCCTACATCGGCACGCTCGGTCCGGGAGCGAGGACCGAACGCCTGCTGATGGAGCTCCGCGAGGAAGGTGTCGAGATCGGCGACGCCACCCGGCAGCGGATCCACGGTCCGGCCGGCCTGGACCTCGGTGGCGAAGGTCCGGAGGAGATCGCACAGGCCATCGTGGCGGAGATCGTCGCGGTCAAACGGCGCCGCTCGGGTGGCTTCCTCCGTGACCGCTCCGGACCGATCCACGACCGCCCCAGGCCGGGAACGGAGGCTCGCCCCGGTTGATGCGGCGCCG
>DATFGG010000067.1:0-6372 GCA_035249665.1 Actinomycetota bacterium
ACGCCGCGATCGCGGCGCTCGCACCCGTCGCGGACCTGCCGGTCGGGGACGTGGACGTCGGCGGGCTCACGTACCGGGAGGTCGCCTCGGTCACCTCGATCGAGGGCGGGCTCGCGACGAACGTCGTGCCACCGGTCGCCGTCGCGCACGTCAACTTCCGGTACGCCCCTACGCGAACGCCGGAGGACGCCGAGCGGTACGTCGGCGAGCTCATCGCGCACCCGTCCGCGACCGTGACGATCGACGGAAACGCGCCGCCCGGCCACGTCCCGGAGGGGAACCGGCTCGTTCACCGGCTCCGGGCCGCCGGCGACCTCGCCGTCGGCCCGAAACAGGCGTGGACCCCCGTGGCCGAGTTCGGTCTGATCGGCATCGATGCGGTGAACTTCGGACCGGGCGACCCGCAGTACGCTCACAGGGACGACGAGCGCGTCGAGGTCGACGCGCTCGTCCGGTCCCACGACGTGCTGTGCGCGTTCCTGGAGGACGCGCCCGGAAGGGCCAGAGAAGAAGAAGGCCGCGGAGAGACGTAGATGGTGCATCTGTCGCCGGGCATGCGAGGCTCGGATCCCTACCCGTTCGAGGAGCTGGACCGCCGGAAGGCCGACGCGATCGCCGCCGGACGTCCGATCGTCGACTTCGGCGTGGGCGATCCGCGGGAGGAGACGCCGGCGTTCATCCGCGAGGCTCTGAAGGACGCGATCGGGCCGACCTCCTCCTATCCGCGCGCCGCCGGTCTCCCGGAGCTCCGCGCCGCGATCGCCGCCTGGGTCGAGCGTCGGTTCGGCGTCCCCCTCGACCCCGACGTCCACATCCTGCCGACCCTGGGTTCGAAGGAGCCGATCTTCCATCTCGCGCAGTCGCTCCTCGACCCCGCCGGAGGGAAGCACCTCGTGACCGTGACGACCCCGGGCTACACGATCCCCGAGCGGGGCGCCCGGTTCGCCGGCGGCGACGTCGCCCGCCTACCGATCACGGAGCCGAACGGGTTCCTGCCAGATCTGGACGCGGTCGACGCCTCCACCTGGGATCGCACCGCGATCCTGTGGCTCAACTATCCCAACAACCCGACGGGCGCGACGGCGCCGCTGGACTTCCTCCGGCGAGCGGTTGACCACAGCCGTGCGCACGACGTGTTCCTCGCCTCCGACGAGGCGTACAGCGAGCTCTTCTTCGACGGCGAGCAGCCGGCCTCGGTCCTCCAGACGGGCGACCTGACGAACGTCCTCGCGTTCCACACGTTGAGCAAACGCTCCTCGATGACGGGCTACCGGTCGGGGTTCGTCGCGGGTGATCCCGAGCTGATCGCAGCGCTGAAAGCGCTCAGGCCGTCGGTCGGGGTGACGCCGCAGGAGTTCGTGCAGCGTGCGTCGATCGCAGCGTGGAGCGACGAGGGCCACGTCGAGGAGCTTCGCGCGGTCTACGCACGGAAGCGGAAGCTGTTCCTCGATCTCTTCGCCTCGCACGGCGTTCGGGTCGCGGCGAGCGCGGCCACCCTCTATCTCTGGGTGGTCGTACCGGCCTCCACCACCTCGCTGGACTGGTCGCTCCACCTGCTGGAGCGCGCGGACGTGATCGTCGCTCCCGGGTCCTTCTTCGGACCGGACGGTGAGGGGTACGTCCGGATGGCGATGGTGCCGACGATCGAGGAGTGCGAGCGAGCTGCGGAGGCTCTCGACCGGGTGCTGGGAGCAGGCGCGTGAGCACGGATCACGCGGAACTCGCGGACAGGATCGAGCGGTCCTGGACCGAGCCCGATCGTCTCGATGCCGCGGCGGTGGAAGAGGCGGTCGGGATGCTCGACCGTGGGGAGCTCCGCGTGGCCGAGCCCGACGGTGACGTCTGGAGGGTGAACGAGTGGACGAAGAAGGCCGTGCTCCTCTATTTCCGGGTGCGAGATCTGGAGACGACCGAGGTCGGGCCGTTCGAGTATCACGATCGGCTTCCCCTGAAGAGCGGCTACGAACGGGCGGGGGTGCGCGTCGTCCCTCCCGCGGCGGCGCGCTACGGCGCGTTCCTGTCACCTGGTGTCGTCTTGATGCCGAGCTACGTGAACATCGGCGCCTGGGTCGGTCCCGGGGCGCTGGTCGACACCTGGGCGACGGTCGGTTCCTGCGCGCAGATCGGGGCGGGGGTGCACCTGTCGGGCGGCGTCGGGATCGGCGGCGTCCTGGAGCCGGTCCAGGCCGGCCCGGTGATCGTGGAGGACGGGGCGTTCGTGGGCTCGCGCTGCATCGTGGTCGAGGGTGTCCGGGTGCGTTCGCGCGCGGTGCTGGGAGCCGGGCTGATCCTCACGGGCAACACGCCGGTGATCGACGTCACCGGCGAGGAGCCCGTGGAGCACCGTGGCGAGGTGCCGGCCGGGGCGATCGTCGTGCCCGGCTCACGCGCGCGCGACTTCCCCGCCGGCGGGTACGGCCTTCCGGCCGGACTGATCATCGGCTACCGGACCGAGGCGACGGAATCCAAGCTCCAGCTCAACGAGCTGCTCCGGGAGTTCGGCTCGTCGGTGGGCTCCTAGCGGATGGCGGAGCCGAGGAAGCGGCGCGAGGCGGACGGCGGCCGCCCGACGCGGGATCGCGCCACCCTCGAGTCGCCGCTGTCCGCGACGTGGCAACCACGTGTCCGCGAACGAGCAGTGCTCGTCGGTGTCGGACCCGGAATCAGCGAGGCGGACCTCGACGAGCTCGACGCGCTGGCGGACTCCGCCGGCGCCGACGCCGTCTCCCGGATCGTGCAGAGTCGCCGGGAGCCGGATCCCGGCTCGTTCATCGGCCGGGGCAAGATCGAGGAGCTCCACCATACGGTGCACCGCCTCGGGGCGGAGTCGGTGATCCTGGACCAGGAGCTCACTCCGGGGCAGCTCCGTGGCCTGGAGGAGCGGCTCGGTGTGAAGGTGATCGATCGCACGGCGCTGATCCTCGACATCTTCGCCCTGCACGCGAGGAGCCGGGAGGGCAAGGCACAGGTCGAGCTCGCCCAGCTGAACTACCTGCTGCCACGTCTCCGTGGCTGGGGTGAGGCCATGAGCCGCCTGGGAGGAGGGATCGGCACGAGGGGCCCGGGTGAGACGAAGATGGAGGTCGACCGTCAGCACATCCGCCGCCGCATCTCGAAGCTCCGCCGTGACATCAAGACGCTCACGAAGACCCGCGACCTCAAGCGTTCCCGCCGTCAGGATTCCGGGATCCCGCAGGTGGCGATCGCCGGCTACACCAACGCAGGCAAGTCGACCCTGATGAACCGCCTGACCGGGGCCAAGACGGTCGTGGCCGATCAGCTCTTCGCGACGCTGGATCCCACCACCCGCCGGATCGAGCTCCCCGGCCGGCGTCGCGCCGTGATCTCCGACACCGTCGGGTTCGTGGGCAAGCTGCCCCACGACCTGGTGGAAGCCTTCCGCTCCACACTCGAGGAAGTGGTCCTGGCCGACCTGATCGTGCATGTGGCCGACGCCACGTCGCCGGCGCTCGACGAACAGGTGGACGCCGTCCGGCGGGTGCTCGGGGAGATCGGGGCCGGCCAGATCCCGGAGGTCCTCGCGTTGAACAAGATCGACGAGGTCCCCGGATCCGCGCGGGCGAGGCTCGCCGGGCGGTTCCCGGGGTCCGTGGCGGTCTCCGCGCTCACCGGCGAGGGCTCGGACGGTCTGCTCGACGTGATCGGGGCGCGCGTGCCCCATCCGCCCGTCGAGGTGACGCTGCTCGTCCCCTTCGGACGGGAGGACGTGACGGCGCGTCTCTACCGGGAGGCCGAGGTGCTGTCGAAGGAGACGGACACCGACGGGACGATCGTGAACGTTCGCGTAGGGCTGCGGCTGCTGTCCGCGATCCGTCCGTTCGTCGTGGACGGAGGCTGAGCCCTACCGATCCGGCCGACCGAGCCTCCAGAGTCCCTCATCCGCCCAGTTGCCGGTGATCACCGTGTCGGGATCCTGGCCGCGCTCGAGCGCGAGCCGGAGGGCGAGGATCTGCAGCCGAACCGTGAGAGGGATCTGGGCCAGGAGCATCGGGAGGGGCGCCGGCTCGCCCAGCGTGGAGACCGGGATGCCCTCGGCGGCGGCGGAGGCCATCACGGCTCGCACGAAGCCGTCCGCATCGGGCGTCGTCAGGCCGAGCACGGCGTCCCGGTGATCGAGCGGCACCGCCGAGCCGTGGAGGAGGTATTCGATGTCGTGCCCTTCTGCCATCACCCGGGCGCCCTCACGCAGCTTCAGCGCGCCTTCGCGTGCGGTGAATGCGGCGGGCCCGGCGCCCGCGATCACGAGCGTCCGCTCGGGGACCCGCACGGACTCGGTCCCGGGCGCCTCGATCGCGTTGCGCACCGCTCCAGGAACGAGCGCGAGCGTGTCCTCCGTGATCGAGTCCGCGCCCATCTCCTTGGCGATCATCGCGAGCACGAGCAGCGCGGTCGTGTAGCTCACCGTGTAGGTCTCCGCGGTCTCGGCCGGGCACGTCTCGACCGCGTGCGGGAAGGGTGTGCCGCGCTTCGTGATCATCATCACGTCCAAGCCGGCGCTCGTCGCGAGCGCGCGGGCGGCGAGCGCATACGCCGTCTCGCCCGTGTGGGTGATGAGGATGATCGCGTCGTCGGGGCCGACGATGGGCGCCCAGACGACGAAGCGCATCGACGAGACGGCGACGGCCGACCGGCCCGCGTCCTGGAGCATCCCGGCTCCGAGGATCGCGGCGTGATGGCTCGTGCCGGTCCCGACGAGCCAGATCCGCTTCGACCGCTTGAGGCGATCGGCCGCCACGACGGTCTGATCCCGGGCACGATCGGAGGTCAAGAGTTGGGAGAGCTCGTCGGGCTGCGAACGGATCTGACTCTCCAACTTGGTGCTCGACTGCATCGACATCGGTCGGGTCCCCTCCGGCCTCTCGGCGACGTGGGGGTGGAGCTTAGCCCGACTCAGAGCTTCCTGAGCACCGCCACGACCTTGCCGAGGATCCTGCCGTCGAGCATCTCGAAGGGCTCGAGGGCCGGGTTCTCGGGGATGAGCATGACGCGGGCGCCATCGTGACCGAGACGCTTGACCGTGGCCTCGTCCTCCGCCGGTCCGGGCAGGAGTGCGGCGACGATGTCGCCATCGGTCGCCGATCGCTGGCTCCGCACGACCACGACGTCGCCGTCGAGGATGCCCGCGCCGACCATCGATTCGCCCGCGACCCGCAGCGCGAAATGACCGTCGCCCCGCACGAACTCGGCCGGCACCATGATGCGGTCCTCGACGTGCTCCTCCGCGAGGACGGGCTCCCCTGCCGCGATCCGGCCGATCAGCGGCACCGGGGTCCCTTCCGCCCGTCGCTCGTCCGAGAGCGTCATGGCACGGGGCTTGCTCGGGTCCTTCGTGAGGAGGCCTTTCCGTTCCAGGTTGGCCAGCTGGGCGTGGACGGACGATGAGGAGGTGAGGCCCACGGCTTCGCCGATCTCACGGACGGTCGGCGGGTAGCCACGCTCGCGCACGGTCCTCTCGATGAAATCGAGGATGCGCTGCTGCCGCGAAGTCATGTCGGACATGATGCGTAGCCTCCCGTTCCGGGCGGCGCCTCTTCGGGCCATCTTGGGCTCGGAGGTCGGCGCCGCTGCCAAAGGACGCTAGCACCAGCCGGGAGGCGACGCAAACATATGTTCGGTTCTCGGCTTGACATCGAACACGCGTTCGGCCACGATGAACGCATGGGTCGAACACGCGTTCGGCGGAGGCGCCTGGTCGCGCTCACCGTCTCTATCGGGGTCGTCGGCGTCCTCTCCGGACCGGTGGCCAACGCCGTCGGCGTCAGCGGGGAAGCACCCTCCGCTCGCACCTACGTCGTGCGCCCCGGGGACACCCTGTGGTCCATCGCCCGGCGCTCGTCTCCGTCGGTGGATCCCCGGCTCGTGGTGGGCGCCATCGCGTCGGCCAATGAGGTGGATCCCGGTGCCCTTGTCCCGGGACAGCAGCTGTCCATCCCCGCCATCGGCTGACGGCAAGGTTCGATGGGTTTGACCACACCACATCCTGCGGGTACCGTGCCCGCGGCCACCACATCTTGTGGCCGCAACCGACATGAGATGCCCTTGGTGCGGCGCGGACGACGACCGGGTCGTCGACTCACGGCCCGCGGACGGTGGATCGGCGATCCGCCGCCGCCGTCAGTGCGCGGCCTGCGGCAGGCGGTACTCCACGTACGAGCGGATCGAGGACGTGGGGCTCGTCGTTCGCAAGCGGGACGATTCGAGGGATCCGTTCCGTCGAGAGAAGGTGACCGCGGGCATCCTCAAGGCGACGAAGAACCGACCGGTCTCGGAGTTCCAGGTCGAGGAGCTCGTGGACCGCGTGGAGGAGCGGCTCCGTCGCAAGGGGCCGGAGGTCACCTCCGAGCAGGTCGG
>DATFGG010000068.1:0-3239 GCA_035249665.1 Actinomycetota bacterium
ATCCTCGAGCCGGTCTCCGAGCTCTTCTCCGTGGCGAGAGAGGGCGGTGCCAGGGGCATCCAGGTCTTCGACCCGCTCTCCCTGGGGGTGCTGGCCCCGCCGGGGGAGCTCGGCGCGGACATCGCCGTCGCCGAGGGTCAGCCCCTCGGGAACCATCTCGCCTTCGGCGGCCCGTACCTGGGGCTCATCGCCGCCAGGATGTCGGACGTGCGCCGGATGCCCGGCAGGATCGTGGGGGAGACGGTCGACGTCGACGGCACGCCCGGATACGTGCTCACCCTGCAGGCGCGGGAGCAGCACATCCGTCGTGAGAAGGCCAACTCGAACATCTGCACCAACCAGACCCTGATGGCGGTTGCGGCCACGATCTACCTGGGGTGGCTCGGTCCGGAGGGCCTCGCCGAGGTCGGGCGCCGATGCGCCGCGAAGGCCGCCTACGCGGCGGACCGGCTCACCGAGATCGAGGGCGTCTCACTCCTGCATCCCTCCGCGCCGTTCTTCAAGGAGTTCGCGGTCCGGCTGCCCGTCCCTGCGGACGGCGTCGTCGCCGCTCTCGTCGAGCGCGGGTTCCTGGCGGGCGTCCCGCTGCCACGGGAGGGGGACGACGTCCTGCTCGTGGCAGTCACCGAACGGCGGAGCAAGGAGCAGATCGACGCCTTCGCCGAGGCGATGGGGGAGGCGCTTTCGTGAACGCGGTGGGGGCGCCGATCCGTCGGCAGGGCCCCGGAGACGACGGCACGATCCTCGACCGCTCCGTCCCCGGCCGCCGCGCCTGGAGCCTGCCGCCCCTGGACGTGCCCGAGGCGCCCGTGCCCGAGGAGCAGGCCCGCGGACGTCCTCCCGGGCTGCCCGAAGTGGGGGAGGTGGACCTCGTGCGTCACTACACGGGCCTGGCGCAGATGAATTACGGCCTCGATACCGGGATGTACCCCCTCGGCTCGTGCACGATGAAGTACAACCCGAAGGTCGCCGAGGCGGTCGCCGCCCTCCCGGGTTTCCAGCGCCTCCACCCCCTCCAGCCGGACAGCACCACGCAAGGCATGCTGGAGCTCCTGTGGCGACTGGAGCGCGCTCTGTGCGAGATCGCGGGCATGGACGAGGCGACGCTGCAGCCGCCGGCGGGCGCGTGCGGCGAGATGACCGGTCTCCTTCTGATGCGTGCGTTCCATGAGGATCGCGGGGACGCGAGGCGTCGCGTGATCATCCCGGACTCCGCGCACGGGACGAACCCCGCCAGCGTTCGGCTTGCGGGGTTCGAAGCAGTGCCGGTCCGATCCGACGCGCGTGGTCTGGTCGACGCCGGGGCGTTGGCGAAGCTCGTGGACGACTCGGTGGCCGGTCTGATGCTCACCAACCCGAACACGCTCGGTCTGTTCGAGGAGGAGATCGAGGAGATCGCGGCGACGATCCACGGTGTCGGCGGGCTCCTCTACTACGACGGAGCGAACCTGAACGCGATCCTCGGGAGGTGTCGTCCCGGCGACATGGGTTTCGACATCGTTCATATCAACACCCACAAGACGTTCGCGACACCACACGGGGGAGGTGGCCCGGGGGCGGGACCGGTGGGGGTGAAGGACGAGCTGGCCGCTTTCCTGCCCGCACCGACCGTCCGGAGGAACGGGGACGGGGGATTCTCGCTCGACCCAGGTGAGGAGCGCTCGATCGGTCGGATGCACGGGTTCCACGGGAACGTCGGGATCCTGGTCCGGGCCTACGCCTACGTGTTCCTCCACGGTGCCGACGGACTCAGGGAGGTGAGCGAGCTGGCGGCGCTGAACGCGAACTATCTCGCTCGCCTCGTGGGGGAGGAGTTCCCGCTCGCCCATCCGGGCATGCGGCCGATGCACGAGTTCGTGGCCACCGCGAAGCCGCTCCGAGACGCGACCGGGATCAAGGCGATGGATGTCGCGAAACGCATGATCGACCTGGGGTTCCACCCGTCGACGGTGTACTTCCCCCTGGTCGTGGAGGAGGCGATGATGGTGGAGCCGACGGAGACGGAGTCGAAGGCGACCCTCGAAGCCTTCGGCGAGGCCCTCCGCCAGACGGCGGAGGATGCTCGCGAGCGACCCGACCTCCTCCGGGAGGCGCCAGTGACCACGCCCGTGCGTCGGCTCGATGAAGCTCGCGCGGCCCGAGCGCTGAAGCTCCGCTGGTAGCTCCGGTGCTACTGCCTCATCCCCGGTGACGCCGATCCTCGTCGGATGAGGCCAGAGACGCAAGGAAGGGGCGGGGTCCCGATGGGAACCCCGCCCCGTTCCTTCCGTACCGCTCGACGGTTACGCGGCCTCGCGCTCCGGCCGGCGTCTCCGAGTGGTCGCGACCACGGTCACGCCGATCCCGAAGAGCACCATCGAGATGATCCCCAGCCGTCCGGCATCCGATCCCGTGAAGGGGGTCGGCGGGTTCGGCGGGGTCGCGCCGGCGATCGGGGTCACGATGGCGTCGTCGTCGGAACTGACCGACCGGCCGAGGATGTCCTCGCCGCTCGCCGTGCCGACGTTGGTGACGGGAACGTCACCCACCACGAAGTCCTTCGTCAGCGTGGCGGACTCCCCGGGCTCGAGGACCGCGATGTCCCCGATGTGCCCCAGGATGTCGTCGTCGACGCTGATGTCGTACAGCGTGGTGTCGCCCGTGTTCGTGACGACGTAGGTGTAGGTCACGGTCGTGCCGATGGGCACCGTGTCCTCGTCCACCGTCTTCACGATCTCGATCGCGGGATGGATCAGGTCCGTGACGCAGTCGGCCAGGGCTTCCACCGCCACGCGGCTACCAACGCCCGAGCCCTTCGCCGTGACTTCGTTGACGAGCGGGTCCGGATCGCTGTCCAGCACCACGTAGTCGAAGTCGTGCGACTCGGACGCACCCACCGCGAGCTCGTCCGCGAAGGACGCGGACAGGTCGCCGAGGATCGTGTCCATCACCTTCACGTTGTCCAGATCCTCGTCACCGGTGTTGGTGACGGTGATCGTGTACGTGACCGTGTCGCCGGCGTGTGCGAGCGCGGTGCAGCTCTTGGTCACGCCGATCGCTGGGTTCAGGATGTCGGTCTGGCACGTGTCGGTGTCCGTGTCTGTGACACCGGAGTCCACCCCGTCACCGGAAGCGGTGACCGAGTTCTCGACCGGGTCCTCGTTGGCGCCCGGCGTGTAGGTGAAGTCTTCCGAGTACACGGTGTTGCCGACCGGCAGCGGGTCCGGCAGGTTGAACGCCGCCGTGATGTCGCCGCCCAG
>DATFGG010000069.1:0-5713 GCA_035249665.1 Actinomycetota bacterium
GACGGCGACCGACGGCGATCCTCCTCACGCACGCACATCTCGACCACGCCTATGCCGCGGGCGTGCTGGCCGGCGACGACCTCCCCGTCTTCGTCCACGAGGCCGACGCCGTCGCGTTCGACGACATCGAGTCCTGGAACCCCGGGTTCGACAACCCCCTGGAGCCCGTGAAGGATCTGCGCCGCATCGTCGACGGTGACGAGTTGGCATTCGCCGGGATGTCGATCGGCGTGCGCCACACGCCCGGGCACACGCCCGGCCACTGCTGCTTCGTGACCGACGCCACCGTGGTCGCCGGCGACCTCGTGTTCGCCGGGTCGATCGGCCGCTCCGACTTCCCGAACTCCTCGCCCGAGGAGATGCGGACGAGCCTCCGATGGTTCCTCACGAGGGACGACGCCGACGACGTCCTTCCGGGGCACGGTCCTCGGACCTCGGTGGGGCGGGAGCGCTCGTCCAACCCGTTCCTGGTGAACGTGGCCTGATGGATCTGCGACCCGCACGAGGCACGCTCGACCTGCTCCCGCCCCAGGGCAGCCGCATGCGCGCGCTCTACGATCGCGCGGCTGCCCTCGCCCGCCTCCACGGGTACCGCTACGTGGAGACGCCCGGCTTCGAGGCCACCGAGCTCTTCACCGCCACGTCGGGTGAGACGAGCGACGTCGTCATGAAGGAGATGTACACGTTCGACGATCGGAAGGGGCGCTCGCTGACGCTCCGTCCGGAGGGAACCGCGCCGGTGATGCGCGCCTACCTCGGCGCGATGCAGGAGCAGCCGTCTCCGTTCAAGGCCTATTACCTCACGCGGATGTATCGGTACGCCCGGCCGCAGGAAGGCCGCTACCGCGAGCACCGGCAGTTCGGCATCGAGGTGTTCGGGACCGAGGCGCCCGGCGCCGACGCCGAGGTGATCGCGATGGGCGACGCGTTCCTCCGCGGGCTCGGACTGACCCGCATCGAGCTGCAACTCAACTCGATCGGGGACGAGGTCTGCCGTCCCGCGTACCGCGACGAGCTCGTGGCCTTCCTGCGCGCCAACCGCGACCGCCTGAACGACGAGCATCGCGATCGCTTCGAGGACAACCCGCTCCGCGTCCTCGACTGCAAGGACGAGGCGTGCCGGGCGGTGGCGGAGGAGGCCCCGCGCATCACCGACCGGCTCTGCGACCCGTGTCGGACGCACTTCGAGGGGGTGCAGTCCGGTCTGAAGGACGCCGGTCTCTCGTGGACGCCCGAGCCGACGCTTGTCCGCGGCCTCGACTACTACACGAGGACGGCGTTCGAGTTCGTGAGCCCCGGTCTCTCGCCACAGCAGGCCACGCTGTTCGGCGGTGGCCGGTACGACGGCCTGGCCGAGGTGCTGGGCGGGCCGCGCGTCCCCGGCGTCGGGTTCGGGATGGGTCTGGAACGCGTCCTCCTCGCGCTCGAGCAGGAGGGGGTCGAGGCACCGGAGGATCCGGGACTCGCCGTCTTCGTGGTCGGGGTCGGCGACGCCGGCCACGCGCGGGCGCACGGCCTGGTGCACGAGCTGCGGGCGGTCGGCGTCGCCGCGGACGCCGCGTTCGAGGACCGACCCTTGAAGGCTCAGCTGAAGATGGCCGACCGGACCGGCGCCACGTACGCGGCGATCGTGGGGGAGCGTGAGCTCGAGGCCGGGATCGTGACGCTCCGCCGCCTCTCGGACGGTGACCAGCAGGAGATCGCCGCGGGATCGATCGCCGAGGCGATCGCTCCGACGCCTCACGACCGGCCGGTCGGAGGAACGGGATGAGCATCTATCGCACCGCGATGCGCACCCACGCGTGCGGCGAGCTGACCGCCGAGCACGTCGACGCCGAGGTGATCCTCTGCGGCTGGGTCGCGAGTCGCCGCGACCACGGCGGCGTCACGTTCATCGACCTCCGCGATCGCGAGGGCGTCGTGCAGGTCGTCTTCCATCCGGAAGACGCGACGAACGCCCACGCCGCCGCCCAGCGACTGAGCGCCGAGGACGTCGTGCGGGTCACCGGCCGCCTGCGCACCCGCCCACCCGGGATGGCCAACCCGCAGCTCCCAACCGGCGAGGTGGAGGTGGCGGCGGCCTCGCTGGAGATCCTGTCGGAGGCCGAGACGCCCCCGTTCCCGGTCGAGGATCGGATCGAAGCGGGCGAGGAGCTCCGCCTGCGCTACCGCTACCTCGACCTCCGCCGGCACGAGATGACGGAGGCGCTCCGGATCCGTCATCGGATCAACGCGATCACGCGCGATCACATGGATTCCCTCGGCTTCCTCGAGGTCGAGACGCCTCTGCTCACGCGTTCGACGCCGGAGGGCGCGCGGGACTTCCTCGTGCCGTCGCGACTGTGGCCGGGGTCCTTCTACGCGCTCCCGCAATCCCCGCAGCAACTGAAGCAGCTGCTGATGGTGGCGGGACAGGATCGCTACTACCAGATCGTCCGGTGCCTCCGGGACGAGGCGCCGCGTGCGGACCGGAGCTTCGAGTTCACCCAGCTCGACGTGGAGATGTCGTTCGTCGACCAGGAGGACGTGTTCGCGGTGATCGAGCCACTGTACGCACGCTACGTCCGCGAGATCCACGGGGTCGAGGTCCCCACGCCGTTCCCGCGGATGACCTTCGACGAGATGCTGGAGCGCTTCGGCAGCGACAAACCGGACCTCCGCTACGGCTTGGAGCTCGCCGATCTCGGAGCAGTGTTCGCCGGCACGGGCTTCAACGCGTTCGCGTCCGTGCTCGCCACGGAGGATGGCGCGATCAAGGGACTCGCGGCGCCCGGAGGCGGACAGCTCTCCCGCAAGGAGCTCGACCAGCTCGTCCAGGATGCGAAGGGCCGCGGCGCGGCCGGTCTCGTCTGGATCGTCGTCGAGGGCGGCGGCGTGCGTTCCCCGGTGGAGAAGCACCTGTCGAGGGACGAGGTCGACGCCGTGCTCAGGGAGACCGGCGCCTCGGACGGAGACCTCGTATGCATCGTGGCCGATCAAGCCGATCGGGTGCACGTCGCGCTCGACGGCGCGAGACGGCACCTGGCCGATCGACTCGGCCTGATCCCCGAGGGAGAGTGGCGCTATATCTGGTACACGGACCCACCGCTGTTCGATTGGAGCGACGAGGAGGGGAAGTGGGTGTCCAACCACCATCCCTTCACCGCGCCGGCGAGCGACGACCTCGACCCGAAGACGGCCAAGTCGAAGGGATACGACCTCGTCCTCAACGGCTACGAGGTGGGTGGCGGGAGCATCCGGATCCACCGGCCCGAGGTGCAGGAGCAGGTCTTCGCGGTGCTGGGGCTCACCGAGGCCGAGATCGAAGAGAAGTTCGGCCATCTGATCCGCGCGTTCCGCTACGGGGCGCCGCCCCACGGCGGGATCGCGATGGGACTCGACCGCATCGTGATGCTCATGGCGGGGAAGGAGACCCTGCGGGAGGTCACGGCCTTCCCCAAGGCGCAGTCGGGCGCCGACCCCTTGACCGGAGCGCCGGCCCCGGTGGATGGCGCGCAGCTCCACGAGGTCGGTCTGCAGCTCCTGGTGCCGCCCACCGAGGAGCGGCGAGCTCGGGCGGGAGAGGAGTGACGTGGAGATCTTGCACACCGACGACGTCGAGCTGCTCACCGGGAAGAACTTCGCCCACCTCGCGGTGGTTCGACCGGACGGCACGCCGCATGTGACGGTCACCTGGATCGATGCCGCGGACGGGTCGGTGCTCGTGAATTCCGCGGTGGGCCGGGTGAAGGACCGCTACCTCCGGATCGACCCGCGCGTCTCGGTGACGGTGCACGACGAGGAGGATCCGTACCGGTGGCTCCGGGTCGACGGGGTCGTGGAGGGATTCGTGACGGGACCGGAGGCCGAGGAGCACATCGATACCCTGCACCAGCGGTACCACGACGGCGCGCGATGGACGTACAAGGAAGGCCAGGAGCGCGTGATCTACCGGATCAGGCCGGATCGGATCCTCAGGCGGTACGACGGCTGAGCTTGCTGCGCAGGCGCTCCGATCGTATCGGGGTCTTCCCGCACATCGCCCTAGGCCCGAAGGCGGTTCCCTCAGCCGCACCGGAGGCCCTATCATGCTGGCTTCCGGCTATGACGGGGCCGGAGACTCGGGGCTGGCAGGAAAGGACATTCCTCTCTCATGGATCGACCGCTCGCAACGCGGATGCGCCCGCGCACCTTCCAGGAGTTCGTCGGGCATCACCATCTCTTGGGGGAAGGCAAGCCGCTCACGAAGCTGATCGACGGCGGACACCTTCCCTCCACGATCCTGTGGGGACCTCCCGGGACCGGCAAGACGACCCTCGCGCACCTTCTGGCGGTCGCGGTCGGGGCCGACTTCCAACAGCTGTCGGCCGTGAGCTCCGGCGTGTCGGACGCCCGCCGGGTGATGGACCACTCGAAGACGACGCTGTTCCGGACCGTCCTGTTCGTCGATGAGGTGCATCGCTGGAACAAGGCGCAGCAGGAGATCCTCCTCCCGGCGATCGAGGACGGGTCGATCACGCTGATCGGCGCCACCACTGAGAACCCGTACCACAGCCTGGTGGGCCCGCTGCTCTCACGGTGTCTCCTGCTCCGTCTCGAGCCGCTCGAGCCGAAGGAGATCCGCGGGCTGCTCGAGCTCGCGGTCATCGACGCCGAGCGAGGGATGGGCGCGCTCGGCGTGACGCTCACGGACGACGCCCTCGACCACCTCGTGGAGCTGTCCGCCGGCGATGCCCGCGCGGCGCTCACGGCCCTCGAGGCCGCCGTCCTGCTGGCAGACGCCGGTGAGACGCTGATCGACGGGGCCCGGGTCGCCGACGCGGTCCAGAAGCGCATCGTCGCCTACGACCGTGGCGACAGCCACTTCGACGTCGTCTCCGCCTTCATCAAGAGCATGCGCGGGTCCGACGCGGATGCGTCGCTGTTCTGGCTCGGGAGGATGATCCACGCCGGCGAGGACCCACGGTTCATCGTGCGGCGGATGGTGATCTTCGCGTCCGAGGACGTGGGGCTCGCCGATCCGCAGGCGCTCCAGGTCGCGGTGGCCGCCGCGCACGCGCTCGAGCACGTCGGCATGCCCGAGGCCCGCTTCAACCTCGCGCACGCGGCGCTCTACCTGGCGCGGGCGCCCAAGTCGGATGCCGTCACGGAGGCGCTCGACAAGGCGCTGTCCGATGCCGACTCGACCGACCCCGTGCCGCCGCATCTGCGCGACGCACACTACGCCGGCGCCGCGAAGCTCGGGCACGGCGAGGGCTACGAGTACCCCCACGACTTCGAGGGTCATCACGTGGAGCAGCAGTATCGACCTGAGCGATTCGAGGGCGAGGTCTACTACGAGGCGACCGGCCAGGGCCGCGACGTCGAGGTGGAGCCCGGTACCGGCGTGCCACTGAGTCACCCCGCCGTCGAGCAACGAGCACCTGAAGAGGAGCCGGCACCCGAAGCGGATCCGGCACCGAAGAGGACCGTGCGCCCGAAGAGGAACCGCCCACAGTAAGGGACCGAGCGCCTCCGGGGCCCATGGGTATGCTGGGCCAACTGCCCACCCCACGGAACCTCGGAGGTAACGGATGACGCTTCTGGCCCTCACCGGCGGCGAGACCGCCCTGATCGTGCTCGCCGCATTCTGGGGACTCCTGGTCCTGTTCCTCTGCCTCGTGCTGCTGAACACGTTCCGTGTGCTCGAGGCCACCCGCCTCACCGTGGACGCGATGCGGGAGGAGACGGTCCC
>DATFGG010000070.1:0-5478 GCA_035249665.1 Actinomycetota bacterium
GGCGGTCGTCCTTCGGCCCGACGTGCCCGACTACGTCCGGGTGCTCGAGCGGCTGTCGGCTTGACCCGTGCTCGTCGATCCGTACGATGCGATCCTGCTCGATCTGGACGGCGTCCTGTACCGGTGGCCGGACGCCATCCCTGAAGCGTCGGCGACCGTCACCGCGTTGCGTGAGGCCGGCAAGCGACTCGCGTTCGTCACGAACAACTCCAGCCGGACGCCCCCGCAGGTGGTGGAACGCCTGGGCTCGGTGGGGGTGGATGCCATGCCCGAGGAGGTCGTGACCTCCGCGCTCGCGACCGCCTCGATCCTGGCCGAACGCGATGTCCGATCGGCGTTCGTGGTGGGGGAGGAGGGACTCCTGGCGGCGCTCGCCGACGTCGGGATCCGAGCGGTCTCCGTGTCCGACCTTCTCCCCGACGCCGTGGTGGTTGGGTTCGATCGCAGGGCCGACTACACGAAGCTGAAGGATGCGGCGGTGCTCGTGGAGCGAGGCGTGCCGCTCGTCGCCTCGAACGCCGATCCTTCCTTCCCCGCGCCCGGCGGGGAGTCGTGGCCGGGCGCAGGCGCGCTCCTGGCGGCGATCGAGACGACGACCGGCGTGCGAGCCGAGGTCTTCGGCAAGCCGGAGCCATCGCTGTTCCAGTGGGCGCTCGCCTGGACGGGTGGGGAACGTCCCCTCGTGGTCGGCGATCGCCTCGACACGGACATCGCGGGCGCCGGGCGGCTCGGCTGGGATTCGGTGCTCGTGCTCACGGGCACCGCCCGTCGAGCGGACGTCGACGGTGTCTCGTGGAAGCCGACGTTCATCGTGGACGACGTCGGCGGCCTGCTGACGGAACCGGGGCAGCAGGGCGCAGGTATCCTGCCGGAGGAGTTCCCTAACCACACTGGAGGGTTCACACGATGGTGATCGACGACATCCGGAAGACGTTCGAAGCCGTGATCGGGCAGCTCAGCCCGTCGAAGGCGCAGGAGCTCGCCAAGCGGTACCTGGAGCCCGGCGCGGCCAAGGAGCAGGTCGCGAAGACCGCGGGAGAGCTGGTGGACCTGTCGCAGCGTCTGCGCGACACGGTCCGCAAGGAGGTCTCGCAGCAGCTCCGCTCGATGGGCGGGGCCACCCAGGATGAGCTCGATGCCCTCCGCAAGCGCGTCCGCGATCTGGAGCGAGCCGCGGGGATGACGGCATCCGGCCGGTCGTCCGCGGGTCGGAAGACGGCCGCCCCCTCGTCGAGTCCCCGCCAAGGGCGAACGAAGAAGACGGCGGCTCGGACGACCACCGCGCGGAAGAACACGGGCGCCCGCCGCAAGCCGTCGAGCGCTTCCTGAACGGAGCCCCCGCGTGGGCCGTCGCCGCCTCGATCTCGAGCTCGTCCGTCGAGGGCTGGCCGGGAGCAGGGCCGAAGCGCAGGAAGCGGTCCGCGCCGGTCACGTGACGGTGCAGGGCGCACCGGCGACGAAGTGCACCGCTCTCGTGAGCGCCGACCAAGCGCTCGCCGTGGAGGGTCCCGGGCGGCCGTTCGTCTCTCGCGGTGGCGCGAAGCTGGCGGCGGCCCTCGACGCCTTCGAGATCGACCCCTCGGGGCGTGACTGCCTCGATGCGGGCGCATCGACGGGAGGATTCACGGATTGCCTGCTCCAGCGGGGCGCGCGACACGTCGTCGCCGTCGACGTGGGCTACGGTCAGCTCGCCTGGGAGCTCCGCACGGATCCGCGTGTGACGGTGCTCGATCGGATGAACGTTCGCGAGCTCGACCGGGATCTGCTCCCGTACCTGGCCTCGCTCGTGACGGCCGACCTCGCGTTCACCTCGCTCCGCACCGTGGTGCCGCGGCTGGTCGACGTGGCGGATCCGGGGGCGGACCTCGTCCTCCTGGTCAAGCCGCAGTTCGAGGCGCCTCGGGTGGAGGTGGGAGCCGGTGGAGTGGTCACGGATCCCAACGTCTGGCGTCGCGCGATCGGCGTGGTGGCCGATGCGACCGCGGAGGCAGGGGCCCCTGCAGCCGGGGTGATCCCATCGCCGATCACGGGCCCTGCCGGCAACGTCGAGTTCCTCCTGCGAGCCACGATCGGCGGCGCGCGGCCCCACCTCGATGTCGACGCCGCGATCGACGCCGCCCGGGAGCTGACGAGCGCGTGAACGTCGTCGCCTTCGTCGTCCATGAGGGTCGCCCCTCGGCCGTCGAGACCGCCGAGACGCTCCGCCGCGACCTGCAGGCAGAGGCCGTGGAGACCCGGATCGCCAGGGGGCCGGACGACGTGCGCGAGGAGCGACCGGACCTGGTGGTCTCCGTGGGAGGTGACGGGACGTTCCTGCGGGCCGCGCGCGTCGCGGCCGAGGCGGACTGCCCGGTCCTGGGCGTCAAGGTCGGCCGGCTCGGCTTCCTGACGGAGATCGGGCCGGGCTCCGACGCGACGGCGCTCATCTGGGCCGCCCTCGAGGGGCGCGCCCGGGTGGAGGAGCGGCTCGCGGTGATGGCCGAGGCCGCGGACGGGAACCCGTTCCCGACGCAGTGGGCGATGAACGAGATCATGGTCGAGAAGTGGACGCGCCACCGCCTCGTGCGGCTCGCGGTGCACGTCGGCGACGAGTACGTCACCACGTTCTCGGCCGACGGGGTGATCGTCGCGACCCCGACCGGGTCCACGGCGTATTCGTTCTCCGCCCGAGGGCCGATCGTGAGCCCCGGCGTGCCCTGCCT
Source organism: Actinomycetota bacterium (assembly GCA_035249665.1). GTDB lineage: Bacteria > Actinomycetota > UBA4738 > UBA4738 > HRBIN12 > JAJNBA01. Next base: position 2,703 of record DATFGG010000070.1, read on the forward strand.
GGTGGTGACCCCGATCGCCGCCCACATGGTGTTCGACCGTTCGTTCGTCCTCGGCGCCGGTCAGGTCGTGGTCCTGGAGGTCGTGGGGGACGAACCCGGCGTCCTCTCCGCCGACGGGCGGGAGGGGATCGAGCTCCCGGTCGGATCGAGGATCCGGATCCTGGCCGCGCCCCGCCCCGCGCGCCTCGTGTCGAAGGACGACGCTCCGGGCTTCCTCACGCGCGTCCGGGACAAGTTCGACCTCCCGGGCGATCCGCCCGGCACGAGGAGGCCACCCGATGTCGGGGGAGGCCGCTAGCATCCCGACCGTGCTGCGCGAGCTCCACATCAGCGGCCTCGGGGTGATCGCCGATCTCGAGCTCGAGCTCGCGCCGGGACTGAACGTCCTCACCGGGGAGACGGGGGCCGGCAAGACGATGGTGACGGTGGGGCTGCTGCTCGCCCTGGGCGAGCGGGGCTCGGCGGCGCTCGTCCGGGAGGATGCGCCGGCCGCCCGGGTCCAGGCGCGGTTCGACGCGATCGACGGCGCCGGCGACTGGGCGGAGGACGGCGAGGTGATCCTGGCGCGGTCGATCGCCCGGGACGGCAGATCGACGGCCCGGATCGGAGGCCAGCTCGCGACGGTATCGGCGCTCGCCGACCTCGGCGCAGGGCTCGTCGAACACCACGGGCAGGGCCAGACGCAGCGCCTGCTGGCGCCGGCTGTCCAGACACACTTCCTGGACCGGTATGCGGGAGACGCGCACGTGGTCGCGCTCGGGACATATCGCGAGGCGTACGAGCGGTTGCGGAGCGTCGCCGCCGAGCTCGGCGAGCTGCGGGAGGCGGCGCGGGAGCGTGAGCGGGAGCTCGATCTCCTGGCCTATCAGGTGCACGAGATCGAGACCGTCGGCCCGCGGGACGGCGAGACCGAGGAGCTCACCGCCGAGGAAGGGCGGCTGGCGCACGTGGAGCGGCTGATGGAGCAGGCGTCCACGGCGGAGCACGCCCTGACCGGTGAGGACGGGATCGCGGACGCCGTCGCGTCCCTCGCATCGGTGTTGGAAGGCGCGGCGGACCTCGACCCCTCGGCGCGAGAGGTGGCGGATCGGGCTCGGGGGCTCGCCGCCGAGATCGCGGAGCTCGCCCGAGACGTCCGCGCGTACGGCGAGGTCCTGCTTCCGGATCCCGAGCGGCTGGAGACCGTCCGGGAGCGCGTCGCGGCCCTCAAGCAGCTGCAGCGGAAGTACGGGCCCACCGACACCGAGGTCGTGGCGTTCCTGGCCGAGTCCGCGGAGAAGCTGCAGAACCTCGCCGGCGCCGACGATCGGATCGCGGAGCTGGAAGGGGAGCTGGAGGTCGCCTCCGCGACCGCCCGGGATCGAGCGACCGTCGTGACCGCGGGACGCGCTCGCGCCGCGCCCGCCCTGGAGGATGCGGTGCGCTCGGAGCTCGAGGAGCTCGGGATGCCGGCCGCCGTCGTCGAGGCCCGGCTCCTCACGCTCGACGAACCCGGTCCGGGGGGCGCCGAGCGCGCCGAGCTCTGGCTCTCGGCGTCCTCGGGCCAACCCGCGCGCCAGCTCGCCAAAGCCGCCTCGGGCGGCGAGCTCTCTAGGGTGATGCTGGCCTGCCGGAGCGTGCTCGCCGACCTCGACCAGGTCGGCACGCTGGTCTTCGACGAGGTCGACGCCGGGATCGGCGGGCAGGCCGGCCTCGCCGTCGGCCGTCGCCTGGCTCGCCTCGCGGCCGGGCGGCAGGTGCTGGTGGTGACCCACCTGCCCCAGATCGCGTGCTTCGCGGATCGTCATCTCCGCGTCACGAAGGAACACGGCACGGCATCGGTGGAACTGGTCGAGGGGCCGAGCCGGACCGAGGAGCTCTCCCGGATGCTCGCCGGTCTCTCGGGAAGCGAGAGCGCCGTGACCCACGCGGAGGAGCTCCTGTCGGAGGCCGAACGCCTCCGCGAGGGGTCCAGCCCCCTCGGCAGGGCGGGCGCCGTCACCTGAGGCTCGCTCTCGGCTACCCTCGAACCCATCCGAGGAACGGCCGGGGGCGATCCCGGGCCGGGGAAGGGACCACTGGCGTCCAAGCTGCTTCGGCGTCGCGCGGCTCGCACACGCCCTCTGGCGGGGGGGAGGGCCAGGATCGATCGTCGGACGAAGGAGCTCGTCACCCGGATCGAGCCAGGGGACGTGGCCGTGATCGATCACGAGGACCTCGACCGGGTCGCGGCGGAAGCGCTCGTCCGGGTCGGCGTGGCCGCCGTGGTCAACGCCGCGCCATCGATCAGCGGCCGGTATCCCAACCTGGGGCCGATGATCCTGGAGGAGGCCGGCGTGCCCCTGATCGACCGGGTCGGCACGCTGGTGCTCCAGAAGATCCGCGAGGGCGATCCGGTCCGCCTCGAACGCGATCGCGTCTTCTCCGGGGATCGGCTCGTCGGCGTCGGGATCAGACAGGACCGTGGGTCGATCCTTGAGGCGATGGAGTCGGCTCGGGAGGCCCTCGACGAACGCTTCGAAGGATTCGCGCGGAACACCCTGGAATACATGCGCGAGGAACGCGATCTGCTGTTCGGTGGCGCGGGCTTGCCGGAGCTCAGCCACCCGCTCGCCGGGCGGCATGTCCTCGTCGTGGTCCGCGGCACCAGCTACCGGGAGGATCTGGCGGCGCTGCGCTCCTACATCCGGGACGTCCGGCCGGTCCTCGTCGGTGTGGACGGCGGGGCCGATGCGTTGCTCGACGCGGGCCATGTGCCGGACGTCGTGATCGGTGACATGGACAGCATCTCGGATCG
>DATFGG010000071.1:0-5291 GCA_035249665.1 Actinomycetota bacterium
TACTACGTGAGCGAGCAGGCGCACGCGTCCGTGCCGAAGGCCGCCGCGATCGCCGGGATGCCGCGTCGCGCGATGCGGCTCGTGCCCGTCGACGCGGAGCTGCGGATGGACGCCGAGGCGCTCAAGTCGATGGTGGCCGAGGATCGCGGCGCCGGACATCGGCCGTTCCTCGTCGTCCCGGCCGCCGGCACCACGAACACCGGAGCGATCGATCCGATGGACGCGGTGGCCGACGTGGCCGAGGCGGAGGATCTGTGGATGCACGTCGATGCCGCGTACGGCGGCTTCTTCCATCTCACGGACCGGGGGCGAGAGCGGTTCCGCGGGATCGAACGCGCCGACTCGATCACCCTCGACCCGCACAAGGGGATGTTCCTTCCCTACGGGACCGGCTCCCTGGTCGTCCGCGACGGCGCCGCGCTCCGCGACGCCCACTACGTGGGGGCCGAGTACCTCCAGGACCGCGCGCCCGAGGCGGAGCTGCCGAATTGGAACGAGTACTCGCCCGAGCTGTCGCGGGACCATCGGGGCTTCCGCGTCTGGCTGCCGCTCGTGCTGCACGGCGTGGGGGCGTTCCGGCAGGCGCTGGACGAGAAGCTCGACCTCGCGGAACACCTGTACGCGGCGCTCGCCGAGATCCCCGAGATCGACCTCCCCTGGGCCCCGCAGCTCTCCGTCGTGCCGTTCCGGCTCGCGGGGGCGACCGACGACGAGAACCGGGGATTCCTCGCTCGCATCAACGACCCGAAACGGGTGTACCTGTCGAGCACCACGATCGAAGGCCGCCACATCATCAGGGCGTGCATCGTCAGCCATCGCACGCATCGCGACCGGATCGACGAGGCGATCGAGATCATCCGGGGCGCCGTGATCGGCTAGCCATGCCCGAGATGCCAGAGATCCAGGCGCTCTCCGAGCGGGTGGCCGGTGTCGTCGACGGCGCAACGCTCGAGGGGTTCGACCTCCTCCAGTTCTCCTCCCTGAAGACCGTCTCGCCACGACCCGCCGAGTACGTGGGGCGCCGCATCGAGGGCGTGGGGCGGCGAGGGAAGTACCTGATCCTCTCCTACGAAGGGGGCGATCGGATGCTCGTCCATCTCTCGCAGGGGGGACGGCTCGACGTCGAGGCGCCGCCGAGGTCCACGAAGCCGCGTGGGTCCGTGGCGCGGTTCCGGTTCGCGGAGCGGCCATCGCTCCTCGTGAAGGAGTTCGGGAAGGAGCGCAAGGCGGGCGTCTGGTCGCTCCCGGCCGGCGACGAGGGCCCGCTCGCCGCGCTCGGCCCGGAGGTCCTCTCGGAGGAGGCGGCGACCTTCTTCCGGGAGAGCACGGATGCCCGGCGGGTCCACACGATCCTGCGTGACCAGCGGACGGTGGCCGGCGTCGGCCGCGGGTACTCCGACGACGCGCTCCACCACGCGCGCCTCTCGCCGTACGCGGTGCTCGGCAAGCTCGCCGCGGAGGAACGCGAGCGGCTCGTCACCGGGCTTCACGAGATCCTGACGGACGCCCTCGAGGTGGAGCGGCGCCGCAGCGGGGGCCTCCCCACCAAGCTCGGCGATCACTTCACCATCCACGGTCGCTGGGGGCAGCCCTGCCCACGGTGCGGCGCCGACCTCCGTCGGGTGTCCTACGAGTCCCACGAGGTCACCTACTGCCCCGACTGCCAGACCGGCGGGAAGGTCCTCGCCGACCGACGTCTGTCGCGCCTCATCCGGTAGCGTCCCGCCGCGTGAGCGACGAGCATGACCTCCCGGACCAGGACGACGAGCTCCCCCCGCCGGTGCCTCCCGAGGCACGACACCCCGGCTGGAGCGGTCGGCTCCGTGGCCACGCGATCGATCTCACGCCGCTGAAGGTCTCGGCCGACTTCCGTCGTCTCTTCATCGGGCAGGCCATCTCGGAGTTCGGGTCGCAGATCACGTTCGTGGCCGTGCCGTTGCAGGTGTACCTGATCACGCGTTCGACCGCGATGGTCGGGCTGCTCGGGCTGACCGAGGTCGTCCCCCTGATCGTCCTGCCGATCGTCGGAGGCGCGATCGCCGACGTGATCGAACGTCGGCGATTCCTGATGATCGCGCAAGGGGCGACGGCGGTCCTGTCCGTGGCCCTCGCCGTGAACGCCTTCCTCCCGGATCCGCAGGTCTGGATCCTGTTCGCGTTCTCTTTCGCCTGGGCCGCCGCGTATTCGCTGTACTCGCCCGCGTTCCGGGCGTGGCCCGCGCGCCTGCTCACGCCCGATCTGTACACCTCCGCGCTCGCCCTGGAGGTCGTGTACTACCAGGCCGCCGCGATCGCGGGACCACTTCTCGCCGGGGTGCTGATCGCCGCGTTCGGGGATCGCCCGCAGGTCGGAGTGGGGTGGGCCTACGTCCTCGACGCGGTGAGCTACGTGGCCGTGATCGGCTCCCTCGCCGGGATGCGACCGTCTCCTCCGACCGCGGAGCGGCTCGCGGTCGGCTGGGGGGCGATCCGTGAGGGCCTGCGCTTCATCCGCGCGACCCAGGTCCTGCAGGGCACCTTCTACATCGACCTGATCGCGATGATCTTCGGCATCCCCGTCGCGCTCTACCCGGCGTTCGTCCTCGACGTCCTCGGCAGATCCGCGGCGGCGCTCGGCCTCCTGTACGCGGGGGAGGCCGTAGGTTCCCTGCTGGTCGCCCTCTTCAGCGGCAGGGCGAAGCACGTCCGACGCCAGGGGCTCGTGACGATCGTCGCCTGCGTCTGCTGGGGGGCCGGCATCATCGGATTCGGGCTGTCACCCACGCTCTGGGTCGCCCTCGTCTTCCTGATGCTCGCGAGCGCCTCCGACATGGTCAGCGGCCTCTACCGAGATGCGATCTTGAAGACCGTTACGCCCGACGAGATGAGGGGGCGGCTCGAAGGGGTTGGACTGGCGGTGGTGGGAACGGGTCCCTCTCTCGGCAACGCGGAGGCCGGGCTGCTCGCCTCCGTCACGAGCGTCCGGTTCTCGATCGTCTCGGGTGGGGTGGCCTGCATCCTCGGTGCCGGGCTGCTCGCGCTCGTCCTGCCGAAGTACCGGCGGTATGACGCAGCGGCGCCGGCCGTCTAGCGGATCCGTCCGAAGACGGGCGGGCGCATCGGCACCATGCCCCGGTCGGAGGACCACAGGGCCATCGGCGCCTCCGTGAGGGCCGCCAGGGAGATCAGCACCCGGTCGTAGTTGACCCGCCAACCGGCGAAGTCCCGCCACGCCTGGTCTCGATCGGGTTTCAACGGAACACCCGCCTCGTCGAGTTCCGCGATCACGGCGTTCCATTCGTCACGGCCGATCGAGATCGGGTCGTCGGGGCGCGGGTTCGGGTCGTGAACGATCTGGAAGTAGTCCGCGATGGCCCGGAGGCACAGATATCCGGATCGGATGCAGAACTCGGCCTTGACGTCACGGGGAACGTCGACCGAGGAGAGGGTGAGCGCCGCCCCGTCGAGCACCGCGCCGGCGGCGGTGATCCACGAGTGGTCCGGATGCGACGACCGGAAGAACGCCAAGGTGGGGTGCGACGTGTGGGATTCCTCCACGTCGACGAACCATCGCTCCCACTCTGCCCAGACCTCGTGGATCTCCGGGAGCCGCCCAAGGGACCAGTACCGCCAGATCATCTCGCGGGCCGATGGCGGCGAGCCGGCGCGGACCTCGAGCGCCGTGATCCCGACCTCCCTCCGCGAGAAGGCTGCGTCGATGCTCGGGAGATACGTGACCAGCAGCGCCAGCAGGAACAGGCCGATCGCGGCCTCCGCGAAGATCAGCGCTGTGCTCCCCAGTCCTTCCGGGCGCGTGAAGCCCAAGGTGAACAGGGACGATCCGGAGAGGTCGAACGAGGCGCGCCACCCCTCGTGGTCGATCCCCCAGAAGATCAAGGTGAAGCCGGCGAGCACGAGCACGAGCCACGTGGCGAGCGTCGCGATCAGGCCGAGTGGCGCATACGCCCCCAGGATCCTGTCCCTCCGCTCGAACCGCATCGACGGCCGCGCGATGACGCGGAACAGTCCGCGGAGGAGCACGAAGACGGAGCGCGTGATCCTCGATGCGGAGGCTCGCGGAAGAACGACGGTCTTCACGGCCGAGCCGATCGCCGCCGCGACGGTCGCGACGCCGGCCACGACGACGAGGATCCGCAGCGCCAGCACGCGTCGGATGGTAGGCGGTTCCGCTACTCCGCGGAGGCGGTGATCGCTTCCCTCGCTGCAGCCTCAGCGTGGATCTCGTCCGCGTGCGCCCGTCCCGGGATGAACCGATTGGCAACCACCGCAGCGGTCAGCAGGACGAGCCCGGCGATCAGCAAGGCGAGGTGGAACCCGCTCATGTAGGAGTCGCGGAACGCGGCGGCGAACCCGCCGATCTGCTCGGGCGTGAGTCCCAGCCCGGCGAGCTCGGCGGGAGAGACGAAGCCGTGCGACGCGCTCTCCGCGACCGCGCTCGCCTGTCCCTGGCTCAGGCCGATCTCGCCGAGCTTGGGCACGAGCACGGAGCCGAGGCGGTCGAACAGCACGGTGCCGAGGAGCGCGATCCCGAGGACGCCGCCGACCTCACGGCTGGTGTTCGTCATCGCGGAGCCGAGTCCGGCTCGCTGCGGCCCGACCGCGCCCATCACGGCGGCGGTCATCGGCGCCATCGTGGATCCGAGCCCGTGGCCCATCAGCACGAACAGGATCCCGATGATCCAGAACGGGGTGTCCGGCTGGATGAACGTGAGCCCGAGCACGCCCGCCGACGCCACCGTGAGCCCGTAGGTCATCGGGATCCGCGGTCCGACCCGCTGGGCCAGGTGACCCGCGACGGGCGCCGTCACGATGATCATCACCGTCATCGGGAGGAACCGGAGCCCGGTCTGGAACGGGGTGTAGCCCCGGATCGCCTGCATGTAGAGCGTCACGAACAGGAAGATCGAGAACATCCCCAGAGAGACGGAGAACGCCACGGCGTTGCCGGCACTGAACGTGGGGATCCGGAAGAACGGGAGCGGCATCATGGCCTTCGGGCTCCGGTGCTCCCAGACGAGGAACGCGACCAGAAGCACGCCCGCCGCCACCAGGGACCCGACGATCAACCCGTCGCCCCAGCCGCGCTGGTTCGCCTCGATCAGTGCGAACGTGAGGGCGAAGAGTGCTCCGGTGCCGAGCACTAGCCCGGGCAGGTCGAGATGCCGGGTCTCCTCCGAGACGGACTCGCGCACCGTGCGCCATGCGATCGCGAAGGCGAGCACGCCGATCGGGACGTTGATGAAGAACACGGTCTCCCAACCGGAGCGCTCGACGATCCAGCCGCCGAGGGT
>DATFGG010000072.1:0-3107 GCA_035249665.1 Actinomycetota bacterium
GGCCGGCGCCGCCGCATTGGTGACCCGCAGCCGGCGCGCGGCCGGCGTCACCCCCGCGGCGATCCGCGCGTCGGCCGGCGCACTGGAGCATCTCCCGCACGCCGTCGTCGCCAACATCGCCCGTACGCTCGCGCGTCTGCAGGAGGCGGGGTTCTCGGTGGTCGGGCTGGACGACGGCGCCTCGTCTTCGATCTTCGATGAGGAGTGTCCGACGGGTCGCGTCGCGGTCGTGGTGGGCTCGGAAGGCGAAGGCATGTCACGGCTGGTGCGCGAGCGGTGCGACCTGCGGGTGGCGCTTCCCCTGAAGGGGCGCGTCGGGTCGCTGAATGCGTCCGCCGCACTCGCAGCTGCCCTCTACGGCTTCGTCCTCCCGCGGGAGGTCGTTGCCTCTCCTCCATCCCTTGGCTAGGCTCGCGGCAACCGCCCCCCATCGTCGATGAACGACATCCCACCACCGCCTTCGCCCGGAACCGTTCCCGGTGTGCCGACCCCGCGTCCCGCCGCGCCGCCCACGTCGCGTCCCGGGGCGGTCACCGGCGCGGCGGCGATCCTGCTGATCGCGGGAGCGCTCGTCACGATCTTCGGCCTGATGGGCCTGACGGGCGACGGCGTCGACATCGACGCACCGTTCCTCGACGGGGAAGCGGCCGCGCGGATCGTCGCGCTGGTTCTGGTGGTGCAGGGGATCTTGTCGCTCCTCGCCGGGTGGCTGATCCTCCGGCTCCGCCCCGCGGGACGGGTCCTCGGGCTGGTGCTCGCGGTGCTCGGCATCGTCGGCGGACTGGCGCAGCTCCGGAGGACCGGAAGCGCCGGCCTCCTCACGTTCGCCCTGGACGCGTTCGTGATCTACGCCCTGTTGACGTACGGATTCCTGTTCAAGTCGCGGGGGATCCCCCGGTAGACTCAGGTCCCGGCCGGCGTGGCGCAGCCCGGTAGCGCAAGCGATTTGTAATCGCTAGGTCGTCGGTTCGAATCCGACCGCCGGCTCTCGTCGAACGGGGCGCGCGCTGTGTCGCCCGCAGCGTTCAGGATCCGGGCAAGAACACGTGGAACGAGGCGCCGCCCCCTTCGCGCTCCTCGGCCCAGGCGTTGCCCCCGTGGAGCTCGGCGAAGCGCCGCACCAGGGACAGACCGATGCCCACGCCCGGGGCGTGCACCGAGGAGGACCCAGGCGCCTGCCGGAACGGCTCGAAGACCGCCTCCCGGAGCTCGGGTGGCACGCCGGGACCGTCATCCTCGACGACGAACAGCACGCCGCCGTCGTGCGGCCGCGCGCGGACCCATATCTTGGCTTCCTCGGGGGTGTGTCGGATGCTGTTCGATAGGAGGTTCTCGAGGATCCGCTCCGTCTTCGCCTGATCGATCTGGACGCTCCCCGCCTGCACGTCGAGCTCGACCCGGCGCCCGCGCGTGTCCATCTCCTTCACGGCTCGCTCGACGAATCCCTCCAGGTCGGTGGCTCGGCGTTTCGGTGACACGATCCCGCGCTGGAGTCGATCGAGGTCGAGCAGGTCGGACAGGAGCCGCTCCAGCTTCCTCGCGTTCGCCGCGATCCTTCCCACCATGTCGAGGGCGACGTCCGTGGGGAGGTCGAGCTTGGCACGCTCCAGGGTGAGGGCCGATCCCAGGATCGAGGTCAGCGGGGTCCGGAGGTCATGGGAGACCGCCTCCAGGAACGTGTTCTTCATGTCGTCCAGCATCCGGAGGCGTTGCGCTGCTTCGCGTTCGCGCTTGAAAGCATCGGAGTACTTCCGCTCGCTGGCGGCAAGTGCGCGCTCCGCACGCTTGCGTTCGGTGATGTCGACCATCAGGCCGCGGAGGATCGTGGGTGCTCCTCCGCGGCCGCGGATCACGTGCACGAGATCCCTGATCCATCGAGGGGAGCCGTGATCGCTCGGGACCCGATACTCCAGTCCCTCTCCGACGCCACTGTCGATGGCGCGCTGGAGCGCCCCGGTGGCTTCCTCGCGGTCACGGGCGTCGATGTGGGAACCCCAGGTGCGGTCCTGGCCCGGCCATGATCCCGTGTCGCCGCCCAACAGATCCTGCACCGCGCCGGCGACGAACGTGAACTCCATGCCCGGGATCGACGCTTCCCAGAAGGCCGCGTCCAGTCCCGCCACGAGCTCGTGGAACCGCTCGAGCTCGGACATCCGTCGGGCCTTGCCGAGCGCGAGCGACGTCAGGTCCGCCACGCCGCGGATCAGGCGGAGCTCCCGATCCCCGAAGAGCCCGTCGCCGTGCCGGCCGACGACGGCGATCGTGCCGGCTCCGTCCGGCTCCCACGTCATGGGCGCGACCAGCACCTCCCGTGGTTCCTTCGAGATGAGGTAGTCGCCCTGCAGCAAGGGAGACGTGCGCGGCAGGACGAGGGGCTCGTCGTTGTCGAACACCACCGACACGGCGACCGACTCGGGGACGTCACCGATCTCGTGCCGCGGTCGGATCGCATCGGGATCGAGCGTGAGCAGGCGCGCGAGGCGGAAGTCGCCCGTATGCTCGTCGCGGATGTGGAACGCGACCGCCGCTTCGCCGATCAGCGTCGACACGGTCTCGATCGCTCCTTGGAGGATGTCTCCGACCGAGCGCAGCTGGGTGAGCTGCTCGGACAGCCCGAGCAGGGCCGAGGATGTCTCGGCCGCCGTCCGCTCCGCCTGGAGGAGCTTCGCGTTCGAGATCGCGATCGCCGCGTGGGAGGCCAGCACCTCGAGGAGCCGCTGGTCCTCCTCGTCGAACGCTCCGTAGCCGAGGCTCGACAGGACGATGACGCCCTGCACCGCGTCCCCGACGGTCATCGGCACGGCGAGCATCGACTCGAGGATGTCGTCGGTGTCGGGGATCTGGACGGCGAACTCCACGAGGCGCGCGTCGGGGGTGAGGAGGGAGGTGCGATGCTCGGCGACCCAGCCCGTGATGCCCTCCCCGACCTGGGTGATGAGCTCCTCGAGGGTCTCGTGTTCGTACTCGTAGAAGATCTCACCGCGGAACGCGATGGGGAGCAGCGTCGAGCCGTCGTCCTGCATCACGTAGACGCGACAGTTGTGGTAGTCGAGGATCGTGTGGAGCTCGTCCGTGATCGCGGCGGCGATCTCGGAGACGTCGTCGAG
>DATFGG010000073.1:0-2118 GCA_035249665.1 Actinomycetota bacterium
CAGGCTGGGCCAGCGGCTGGGAGGTCATCATCTCGGTGCGCCGCTCCCAGCATCGCATCGAGGTGTTCATGGATCAGTCACTCGAGGCGCTCGGGATCAGTTTCGCCCAGTACCGAGCCCTCGAAGCCATCGTGGCGAACAGAGAGATCCATCTGTCCGAGCTCGCCAGGCTGCTCCGCCTCACCCGTCAGGCGGTGCAGGTGTCCGTCCACAACCTTCACGCCGGAGATCTGGTCGAGCTCATCCGTGAACCCGGTCGCCTCTACGTAAAGCCATCGGCGATCGGCATGCGCCGTCTCGAGCTCTTCCGGAAGTTCACCCACGACCTCAAGGCCGGCATCGAACGGGAGCTCTCTGGCGCAGAGCGGCATCGCATCACGGCGCTGCTGGATAGGGCGAACCGCACCCTCGACCCACCTCGTCAGCCGGAGTGGTGGCTCTCCGCCTAACGGTTCATCGCGCGGCCCACCGCCGCCGCGATCGCCGCCAGCTGCTCGCCCAGCTCCACCACCTCGTGCGGGAGGAGCGCCTGCGCGCCGTCCACCATCGCCTCCTCGGGGTTCGGGTGCACGTCGATCATCACGGCGTCCGCCCCGGCGGCCACGGCCGCCTTCGCCATCGCGGCCACGAGGTGTCGCTTGCCCACGGCGTGTGACGGGTCGACGATCACGGGCAGGTGCGACTCGTACTGGGCGACGGCCATCCCCGCGAGATCGAGCGTGTTCCTCGTGGCCGGCTCGAAGGTGCGGATCCCGCGCTCGCATAGGATGATCTCCGAGTTCCCTCGTTGCGCGACGTACTCCGCAGCCTGCAGCCACTCGTCGATCGTCATCGCGAGCCCTCGCTTCAACATGACCGGCTTCTTGCTCAGACCGACCTCTTTCAGCAGCTCGAAGTTCTGGGCGTTCCGCGTCCCGATCCGGATGCAGTCCGCGACGTCGGCCACACGCTCGACCTGGTTCAGATCGACGACCTCGACGATGAACGGGAGTCCGGTCTGACGCCGGACCTCCTCCAGGATCGCGAGCCCCTCCTCGCCGAGGCCCTGGAAGGAGTAGGGCGACGTCCTCGGCTTGTACACGTCGCCGCGAACGATCGTGGCGCCGGCCGCCCGTGACGCTTCCACCGCGGCCACCGTCTGCTCCATGCTCTCCACGGCGCACGGCCCCGCGATCAACGTGAACGTCTCCCGACCGACCGGCGTGGTCCCCACCTTGACCGTGGTGGTCTCGGGATGGAGGTCGCGAGCGACCATCTTGTACGGCTTGCCGATCCGGATGACGTGATCGACGCCCTGCATCTGCTTCCAGTCGATCGCTTGGAACCGGTCGGTGTCGCCGACGAGACCGACGATCGTGTGGACGGCACCGCGCGAGACGAACGCTTCGCCGCCCGCCCCCCGCACCCGTTCGGAGACGGCTTCGATGTCCGACTCCGTCGCATCCTTTTTCATCACGACGACCATGCATGGCCTCCTCGGCCGCGAACTCCCCCGGCTCGACAGCCCCAGAGACGCAACGACCCCGGGTCTCGTGCCGGGGTCCCTGTCGCTTCGGCTGCAGGTGACTACTCCGGGCAGCGCCCGAAGGAGAAGTACCAGTCGCCGAAGCACCGCTGCTGCATCAGGCGCTCATGGTGACCGGCGGGCGCCTCCGGTGTCAACCGGCGCGCGTTCTCCCGCCGAGACTTAAGATGCAGCCCGATGTCGCTCACGGTCCTGGACCACCCGCTCGCGCACGACCTCCTGTCGCGACTGCGCGAACGAGGGACGGGACCCGCCGAGTTCCGAACGCTGACGAGGCGGCTGGGTTGGCTCCTCGTGATCGAAGCGACCCGCGACCTCCTGACCGAGAAGGTGACGGTCGACACCCCGATCGAGGAGACGAAGGCGGCCCGCCTGGCGGAGCCGCTCGTTGCGATCCCTGTGCTCCGAGCCGGCCTGGGGCTCCTCGACGCGGTCACGGACCTGTATCCGGACACGATCGTCGGCTACCTCGGCTTGGAGCGCGACGAGGAGACCCTCGAGCCGCGCGACTACTACGCGAAGCTCCCCCGGATGGAGGGCCATCGAGCACTCGTGCTCGACCCGATGCTCGCCACCGGCGGGTCCGGTAGCGC
>DATFGG010000074.1:0-2951 GCA_035249665.1 Actinomycetota bacterium
GTTCCTGCCATCCAAGGTCGTTTTCGTCCCGGAGCTCCCGAAGACGCGGAGCGCCAAGATCGTCCGGCGGGCGATCCGGGCAGCGGCCCTCGGGGAGGACCCCGGGGATCTCTCCGGCCTCGAGGACCCCGGTGTGCTGGATGTGATCCGGGAGGCCCTCGCAGGCGCCGGGCGCTGAGTTCCCTTTCGGTCCAGCCCTTCCGAGGAAGCGGATCCCTGAATCGCAGTTCAAGAAGCGTTGCTTCCGAACCCATCCGGCGATGCGATTCCCTCCCGACGGATGCGTGAGCATATGCTCGTACCCGAAACGCCGTAGGTCGCGCACGGCGGGGGGCCGAGCGGCCGAGGAGGCGGGGTGGGGTGGAAGGACGGGATCCACAGCGGACCGTGGAGGGCGACCCGATCGAGGGTCGGCGAAGCGCAGGACGGTCAGTGAGCGAGCGCCCGACCGTGCTCCTCGTCGGCGACCACGCGGTGGTCCGAGCCGGCATCCGGATGCTGCTGGAGGCCCAGGCCGACGTCACCGTCGTGGCCGAAGCGTCGTCCGCGGAGGATGCCGTCGCCCTCGTGCTCGACCGCGACCCCGATGTGATCGTCACCGACCTGTCGATGAAAGGGATCCGTGGAGCCTCCGTCGTCGAGGCCTTCGTCGATCGGTTCCCGAGCGCTCTGATCCTCGTGCTGTCCATGGTCGACAGCCCGGCGGATGTCCGGCGAGCGCTCGATGCGGGTGCGAAGGGCTACATGCTCAAGGGAGCCGCTGCAGCGGAGCTCACCGATGCGATCTCGCGGATCCTCAGCGGAGAGTCCTACGTGCAACCCGCGCTGGGCGTGCTCCTCGCCGGACACGGCTCGAGGGCCGCCACGCACGCGGACCCTGCCGCGGCGCTCACGGAGCGTGAGCGCGAGTCCTCTCGCTCCTCGCGATCGGACACACGAATCCGGAGATCGCCACGCTCCTCTACCTGTCGCCTCGGACCGTCGAATCGCATCGCGCGAACATCCAGCGGAAGCTGGGTGTGCGGAGCCGCGCCGACCTCGTGCGCGCCGCTGCGGAGATCGAGGAGAGCGAGAGCCGGACTGAGAAGGAGCCCTCGTAGACTGCCGCCATGCGGCTCGCGGTCTGTCAGATGCGGTCCGGGAGCGACGTCGGTGCGAACCTGACGGAGGCGGAACGGTTGCTGGACGAGGCGGCCGACGCCGGCGCCGACCTCGCGATCCTCCCGGAGCTCTTCCCAATCCTCGGTCCCGAGGCTCGTGCCCGGGAGATCGCGGAGCCGGTCCCGGGCGGCACCTCGGTCGAGATGCTGGGCAAGGCGGCCGCCCGGGGGCAGCTGTGGATCGCCGGCGGGAGCGTCCCGGAGCGCGACGGGGAACACCTCTTCAACACCGCTCCGCTCTTCGATCGATCGGGCGAGCTCGTCGCGCGCTACCGGAAGATCCATCTCTTCGATGTGGACCTCGAGGGTCAGCCCCCGTTCCGGGAGTCCACCACGTATCGAGCGGGGACCGAGCTCGTGACCCACGCGATGGAGGAACTGAGGGTCGGCCTGTCGATCTGCTACGACCTCCGCTTCCCCGAGCTGTTCCGTGGGCTCATGACGCTCGGAGCGGAGCTCTTCGTCGTCCCGGCGCAGTTCCAGCGACAGACCGGCGAGGCGCACTGGGAGGTCCTTCTGCGGGCGCGGGCGATCGAGAATCAGTGCTTCGTGGCGGCCGCGGCGCAGTGGGGCGAGTTCGGCTCGCAGGAGGCGCCCCGGCGCTCCTACGGCCGGTCGATGATCGTCGGTCCGTGGGGTGAGGTCCTGGTCGAGGCACCGGAGGAGGGGACCGGGGTCTGGTTGGCCGATCTGGACGTCGCGGACCTCCGCCGCGTGCGTCGGGTGCTTCCCGCGCTCGAGCACCGGCGGCTCGGCAGCAACTGCTGATGCGTCGCGAGCTCTCGGACGGCTACGAGCTGGACGACGATCGCGCCCGCATCGACGTGGACGTGGTGCACCGATACCTGGCAGAGGAGGCCTACTGGGTGCCGGGTCGCGATCGCCCGACGATCGAGCGACTCGTGCGGGAGTCGGCGCGGGTGATCGGCGCGTATCACGGTCGGGATCAGGTGGGGTTCGCACGCGTGGTGTCGGACGGTTCGAGCATGGCGTGGCTCGGGGACGTCTTCGTCCTCGAGGGCCATCGAGGGCACGGGCTCGGCGTGGAGCTCGTCCGCGAGGCCGTGGAGCATCCGGCGCATCGCGATCTCGCCTGGTTCCTGAACACCCGCGATGCCCACAGCCTCTACGCGCGGTTCGGGTTCGAGCAGCCGAACGAGCGAACGATGGTGCGTCTCCGCCGCAGCTGATCAGTCGCCCGGCAGGTCCTCCGGGCGGTCGATGTCGGCGGGGGACGGGAACGGGACCACGACCTCGTCGACCCAGTCCGGATGAGAGGCCATGATCGCGCGAGCGCCGATGTCCCCGTGCAGGTGGCCGGCCTCGGCGTAGACCTCCCGGGAGAGCAGCGCCGGCCCGGGACCGTCCGTGTAGGCGATCCGGACGATGCGGCTGCTCGAGCGCGCGAACGCGTCCGTCAACGCACGCACCTCGGCATCGGTGACGCCCGGTTGATCGGCCAGCAGGACGACCGCCCCCTCGCTGTCAGCGGCGAGATCGTGCACACCGACGGCGAGCGACGACGACTGGCCGGTCGCATGATCGGCGTTCCGTACGAAGCGGCCCTGCGGGGGAAGAGCGAGCGCCGCTTCGACGCGATCGGCATCGTGGCCGGTGACGACCACGATCTCGTCGATCCCGGCCGACGCGAGCGCATCGACCGCGTGCTGCGCGAGGGGCCTGCCGCGGTAGGGGACGATCTGCTTGGTTGCTCCGAAGCGACGGCCCTCGCCGGCCGCCAAGACGATCCCGGAGATCACGAGCGGGATCGCCGACCGAAGAGCCGTGCGA
>DATFGG010000075.1:0-3150 GCA_035249665.1 Actinomycetota bacterium
CCCCTGCGGCGCTAGGCTCCCATCATGGAACCCGGGACGACCCGCGCCGCCGTTCTGACCGTCTCGGACGGCGTCACCCAGGGCACGCGAGAGGATGCCTCCGGTGACGCGGCCGAGGCGTTGCTCCGCGCCGCGGGCTTCGATGTGTCGGAACGCCGCGTCGTCGCCGACGAGCGGGCTGAGATCGAGTCGGCGCTCCGGGAGCTCGCGTCCGCGAACGGGCTCGTGGTGACGACCGGTGGGACGGGATTCGGCACGCGCGACGTGACCCCGGAAGCAACGCGGGCGGTCATCGAGCGCGAGGCTCCCGGGCTCGCGGAGCTGATGCGGGCGACGGGACTGGCGCAGACGCCGATGGCCGCGCTCTCCCGAGGGATCGCCGGCGCGCTGGGCGCCGCGCTGATCGTGAACCTCCCGGGCAGCCCCAAGGGGGTCGGTGAATCGCTCGCGGCGGTGCTTCCGGTGGTTCCGCACGCCGTGGAGCTCCTCGGCGGCGCCACGGGAGCCCATCCGAGTGTCCCCGACCAGCACGCGGCAGCCCCCGCCACGACGATGGAGGATCGGGCGCCGGGTCCGTGGGTCGACGTCAAGGCGGTGCGGGTGATCGGCTCGCCTCCCTGCACGGTCGGGAACGCCATGGCGATCGTGCCCGGCGGGGAGGTACGCGGCACGCTCGGCTGTGCGGAGTTCGACGCCGCCGCCGTCAGCGCGGCCGCCGAGGTCCAGGCCGCGGGAGCACCCGAGATGCGCACGTTCCATCACCCCGAAGGGGACGTGGAGGTGTATCTGGAGCCGCACCGTGCCCGTCCCCGGCTCGTCGTCGTGTCTGCCACCGACGTGGCCAGGTCCCTCCGGGTCGAGATGGAGCGTCAGGGACGACGGGTGATCGTGCTCGAGCCCAGAGCCGAACGGGTCGCTCCTGAGGATGGGCCGTCCGTTCGATCGCTCGAGGAGCTGACGCTGGGGTACGACGACGAGGTGGTGTTCACCGATCACGACGCACCCGGGATCGCGGACATGCTGACCTCGCTGCTGCGCTCTCCGGTCCGGTTCATCGGCGTGATGGGCTCCCGCCGTCATGTCGCGCACTACGTGGAGGACCTGCGGAGTCGCGGGTTCGGAGACGACGACCTCCGTCGCATCCGCAGCCCCCTCGGGCTCGACCTCGGCGGGCGCCGGCCGGAGGAGATCGCCCTTGCCATCGCCGCGGGGCTCGTCGCCGCCGATCACGATCGCGGGGGAGGGTGGCTGGACCGGTGACGCAGGAGACGACCGAACACGTGCGCAAGAACCGCGAGCACTGGGAGCGGCAAGCCGACGAGTACCAGGAGCGGAATCGATCGCAGCTGAACCGCTGGGACCGGCTCGGGTGGGGGGTCTTCGACGCACGAGAGGACGAGATCCATGCGCTCGGCGACGTCGATGGGGTCCGTGCGTTGGAACTCGGCTGCGGTGCCTGCCAGTTCGGGATCAAGGTCGCGATGCGTGGCGCGGCGGTGACAGGACTCGACTTCTCCATGGCCCAGCTTCGGCACGCCCCGGTGCATTTCGAGGAGGCGGGTCTCCGATTCCCGATCGTGCAGGGCAACGGGGAGCGATCGCCGTTCCGCGATGGCTCGTTCGACCTCGTGTTCTGCGATCACGGCGTGATGGGCTTCGCCGATCCATTCCTGACGGTGCCCGAGGTGTCTCGCGTGCTGCGGCCAGGAGGCCTCTTCGTCTTCAACGGCACGACGCCGTGGATCTGGGTCGCGTGGGGCGACCAGGACGAGGAGCTCCCCCCGACCCGGGAGATGCGCGCGGACTACTTCGAGATGCGGTCGGTCGAGTCCACCGACCCGTCGTGGCGGACGACCGAGTTCCAGCTGACCTACGGGGACTGGATCCGGCTGTTCCGCGCGAACGGGCTCCTGATCGAGGACCTGATCGAGCTCCGGCCGGACGCCGACGCGACCACGACGTACGACGACTACGCACCCATCGAGTGGGCCCGCGCGTTCCCCGCGGAACACATCTGGAAGGTGCGGAAAGAGTGAAGCTCGCGCCGCCCGGCCGTCGGATGGCCGGGGCGGCCCTCGTCGCGTTGGCTGGGCTCGGCGCGGCGCTCGTCGCTCCGCAGCCGGACGAACCCTTCGACGACCGACCCAACGTGATCGTCGTCCTGACCGACGACCAGCGAGCGGGCTCCTTCGCGGCGATGCCGTGGCTCGCGTCGCAGCTCGCCGGTGCCGGCTCGGGCTGGGCGGAGTTCCCGAACGCGTTCGCCAACACACCGCTGTGCTGCCCGGCGCGGGCGAGCCTGCTGACGGGCCTGCTCGCTCGGCACACCGGTGTCCTCGACAACGGGGACGGTGCGAGGTTCGACGCGTCGTCCACGCTCGCCACGTGGCTCCACGACGAGGGCTACCGCACGGGCCTCGTGGGGAAGTACCTGAACCGGTATCCGTTCGGGCGGCTCCCGTTCGTGCCCGTGGGCTGGGACCGATTCTTGGCGAAGCAGAACCAGAGCGGGGAGACGGTGTATCGGGACTTCCACGCCGTCGACCAGGGGTCGCCCGTCTTCGTCCGTCGCTACGCGACCGACTGGCTCGCGGACCGAGCGGTCGGGTTCGTACGGAGCGCGCCCGCATCGCAGCCGTTCTTCCTCCTGTTCGCGCCGAGCGCCCCGCACGCTCCGTGGATCCCCGCGGCCCGACATGACGGCACTCACGCCGACCTGGCGATCGAGGAGCCACCATCCGTGGCGGGGACGCTGCGCGGCGCCCCGCCGTGGGTGCGCTCGTTGCCGGCGCCGAGCGACACGAAGCGCACCGCCTGGCTCGAGGACCAGCGGCGTGCGGACGAGACCTTGCTCGCGGTCGACGAGGCGCTGCACGCGATCGTGTCCGCCCTCGGCGACCGTCTGGACGAGACCGTGATCTTCGTGTTGTCGGACAACGGCTATTCCTTCGGGGAGCACCGATGGGAGGGCAAGACGTGTCCGTACGAGGCCTGCGTCCGGGTTCCCCTCGCCGTGCATGCTGCCGGGCTGTCCCCGGGCGAGCGGGAGGAGCTCGTCTCGATGGTGGACCTGGCTCCGACGATCCTGGATCTGGCCGGCGCGAGGGCGCCCGCGACGATAGACGGAACGAGCTTCGCGTGGAGGATGGG
>DATFGG010000076.1:0-3155 GCA_035249665.1 Actinomycetota bacterium
CATGAGACGACCCCTCCGAGACCGACCGAGGATAGCGGGCTTGGTACAAAGGGGGTCCATGGACACCGGACCCTACGGGGAGACGCGCGACGAGCGCCACCCGATGCCGCTCAGCCGCCGACGCTTCCTGCGGACGAGCGCGATGGCCGTGGCCGGGGGGGTCCTCTTCTCGTGCACCGGCGGCTCCCGGATCCCGAGCGTCGACGACACGATCCCGGAGACCGATACCCGATGGCCCATCAAGCGCGTCATCTACGTGATGCTCGAGAACCGGAGCTTCAACAACCTCTTCGGGAAGTTCCCCGGCGTCAGGGGTGGGACAACGGTCGGGGTCGAGAAGGGCGTCGAGAAACGGCTGATCCGCTGCCCGGAATGGCTGCCGGGCGATATCCCCCACGATCTCGCCGCCCACCTGTCCTGCGTGAACGACGGGAAGATGGACGGGTTCGGCAATCTGGCTCACGGTTACAACTACTCGTACTCGATCTTCGACGAGGACCAGATCCCGAACTACTGGCACTGGGCCCGTGAGTACAGCCTCTCGGACAACTTCTTCGCATCCGCGGCCGGCCCCAGCTACCCGAACCACTTCTACTTCGTCGCCGGGTCCTCGGGCGGCGTGGCCGACAACCCGGAGAACATCGAGACGCGCCCGCTCGGGGAGGGGAAGTTCTTCAAGAGTTGGGGTTGCGACGTGGTGGGGGACGACGTGTTCGTCCTCGTGACGGACGAGGCCGGGAACATGACGAAGCACAACACGTGCTTCGAGTTCCCCACGGTCGGCGAGCAGCTCACCCAGGCGGGCATCGACTGGGCCTACTACTCGGCGGTTCCGGGACAGCCCGGCTACTTCTGGAACGCCTACAACGGCATCGCGAACGTGTTCCACACGGACCTGTGGCCCGAGCACACCCGATCGGTCGACACGCTCCTGGACGACATCGACGCGAACGCACTGCCGCCCGTCACCTGGGTGACCCCCCGGTTCCAGCTCTCCGACCACCCGCCGTTCTCCACGGGCCACGCGCACAACTGGGTCACGGAGATCGTGAACAAGGTGATGCGCTCCGACATGTGGGACCACACCGCGATCTTCCTGACCTGGGACGAGTGGGGTGGCTTCTACGATCCTGTCGTTCCGCCCGCCGTCGATCACCTCGGCTTGGGCATCCGGGTCCCGCTGCTCACGATCTCGCCGTACACGCGCCGGGGTGTGATCGACGACGAGCTGGGTGAGTTCTCGACGCCGCTGCGGTTCATCTCGGACAACTGGGGACTGGAACCGCTCACCGATCGGATCCGGAACACCCATAACTTCGAGCACGTCTTCGACTTCGCCGGCGAACCGCGTGCTCCTGAGTTCGGGAGGGAGCTGGCCCCGACGTCCTCCTCCCGGTGGGTGTTCCCGGGCGATTCGTACACCGGCTGGGAACCGGGGGTGGTGCCGGCGGAGGACCCGCTCTAGCCGCTCGACGCCCAGCGGCGATCCGCGTACCGCGAGACCCAGCCCTTCTTGACACGAACGACATCGGGATCGCGCGGATCGAGCGGGAGGACCATCTCGAGCTCGCGTGGGCGGCGAGGCTTCGGCTTCTCGAGCTGCACCCGCTTCATGGCCGCTCACCTCCCGTGCTCCGCCGGTTCCGTCGCGAGTGGTTCGCATCCGGTGGCTCGGCGGATCGTGTCTCAGGCATACCCCCTCGATGAGAGTTGTATGCCATGCCTCCCGAGCCGGACCATGACCGGCATCACGTCTCTGGTGTGACCTTCGTCGGTCAGGCCCGGATCACGAGCGCGTCGACGGCGACGCAACCCGAGGGCGACACGATCACCGGGTTGACGTCGAGCTCGGCGATGCGATCGCCGAGCTCGACCGCCAGGACGGAGAGTCGCGACACCGCGCGCGCCAGCGCGTCGACGTCGGACGGCGGCGCCCCGCGCACGCCGTCGAGGAGGGGGCGGATCGCCAGGCCATCGATCAGGCGGCGGGCGGCGTCCTCGTCGATCGGAGGGAGCGCGAGCCTCCGGTCGCGCAGGACCTCCACCAGGACGCCGCCCGCCGCGACGAGCACGAGCGGGCCGAACGTCGGGTCGCGCACGATGCCGAGCGCCACCTCCACGCCCGGCGGGGCCATCGCCGCCACCGTGACGTCCGAGCCGAGCCGCTCCGCCAGGTCCCGGTACGTCTCGCGAAGCTCATCGACGTCCGCGATGCCTACCCGTACCCCCCGGACCTCGGACTTGTGCAGGATCCCCGGCACCGCCGTCTTGATGGCCACGGGATAGCCGATCCGGTCGGCTGCGTTCTCCGCCTCCTCGAGCGACCGGGCCGGGAGCGCATCCACGACGGGGATGTCGTAAGCGGCCAGCAGGCCCAATGCCGCCACCTCCGAGAGGTCGGCGGCCTCGGCGAGCCGTCCGCGCCACTCGGCTTCGATCCCCGGTGAGGACCCGGGCGGAGGATCCCCGGCCAGCCGCCTCCGCGTCGTGGCATCGTCGAGAAGGTGCTTCAAGGCCCGGAGGCCGGTCACGGTGCCCTCGAGCACGGGGATCCCCGCCTCGCGGAGGATCCCGACCTCGTCGTCGGCGATCGTGGCCGGCAGGTTCGAGATCACGCAGAACGGCTTCGTCGTCCGCTCCCACACGTCGCGCGCGACCTGGAGATACCCCACGTCGTACGGCTCGCCCTGCCGCGTCAGGTCCACCACGAACGCGACGGCCGCGGTCTCCGGGTCGTCGTGGAGCGCCTGGAAGCTCTCGACGTAGATCCGGTCCGCGTCGATGCCGGTTCCCCACGCGTCCAGCGGATTCTCGGCCACGAGCCCGGGGTCCAGCACGTCGGCGATCTTCGCCTTCGTGTCCTGGGAGATCTCGGCGAGCGGTACGCCGGTATCCGTGGCGAGGTCGACGAAGAGCACCCGCTCGCCGCCGGAATCGTGGAGGGACGCGATCCCGGTCCCGTCCGTCACGCGGCGCGGGCTCGAGAAGAGCTCGAGCGCGTCGGCCATCTCCTCGAGATCGCGGCACTCGTGCACGCCGTGGGCGTCGAACACCGCCTCGTAGGCGCCGTGCTCACCCGCCAGGGCGCCCGAATGCGCCACCACCATCTGCTTCGAGCCCTCGGTGCGGCCGACCTTCAGCGCGAATACCGGGAC
>DATFGG010000077.1:0-4402 GCA_035249665.1 Actinomycetota bacterium
CGAAACGCTGCAAGCCCTCGATGGCGACGCTCCCGTCGTCGTGGTGCAGCGAGGCGATGATGCGCGCGAGCGCCGTGATCGCGTCGGGGATCGGTCCGCCGTACGAGCCGGAGTGCTGCGCGCGGGGCAGGACCCTGACCTGCACCACGATGTCGGTCACACCGCGGATCGACGAATTCAGCGTGGGCAGGCCGGTGCGGTAGTTCCCGCCGTCGGCGATCACGGCCACGCCCGCACGGAGCAGGTCGGCGTTGCCCTGGACGAGCTCGGGCAGGTGCTCGGTCGAGCACTCCTCCTCACCCTCCACGACGACCTTGATCGAGACGGGCGGCAGACCGTCGGCGAGGAGCGCTCGGATCGCGGCCGCGTGGACGACGATGCCGCTCTTGTCGTCCGCGGCGCCGCGTCCGTACATCCGCCCGTCCTTCACGACCGGCTCGAAGGGCGGGGTGTCCCATTCCTCGAGCGGCCCCTCCGGCTGGACGTCGTGGTGTGCGTAGAGCAGGACGGTGGGTGCGCCGTCCGGGCCGGGGATCTCGCCGAAGACCGCGGGATGGCCCCCGTCGAGCTCGATGAGGCGGGCATCCGCCACACCCGCCTCGTTCAGGATGTCCCGCGTCGTCTCGGCGGAGGTTCGCACGTTGGCGGAGTCGTATCCCGGGTGGCCTATCGAGGGGATCCGCACCAGTCGCTCGAGCTCATCGATCGTGCGCGGCATGTCGGCGGCGATGCGCTCGCGGAGGGCACGGTCGTCCATCGGGGTGCGAGCCTATCGGCTACGGCGAGAGTCGCCGGATCGTCCAGCCGTCGCCGCTGCGCTCGTAGAGGAAACGATCGTGGAGGCGGTGTAGCCGCCCCTGCCAGAACTCCACCGTGATCGGCGCGACCCGGTACCCGCCCCAGAACGGAGGACGCGGAACGTCGTCGCCCTGGAAGCGGGCCTCGAACGTGGCGACTCGGTCCATCAGCTCGTCGCGGGATGCGAGCTCCGAGCTCTGTCGCGAGGCCCACGCGCCGATCCGCGCCTCTCGGGGCCGCGATGCGAAGTACGTGTCGGACTCCTCGGCGCTGACGGTCGCGACGTCGCCGGTGACGGAGATCTGACGGTCGAGTTCTCGCCAGTAGATGGAGAACGCCCCCCGTGGGTTCTCGGCGAGCTCGACCCCCTTACGGCTCCCGTGGTTCGTGTAGAAGACCAAGCTGTCGTCCTCGAGGCCGCGGAGGAGGACGTGCCGGATCGACGGGCGCCCGTCTGCCGACGCCGTGGCGAGCGCGACCGCGTTGGGGAGTCGGATCCCCGCCCGCTCCGCCTCCTCGTACCAGCGCCGGAACATCACGACGGGATCGGAGGGGAGGCTCTCGAGATCGAGCGGCTCGTCGTCGGCGTTGCCCACGTCGCAACCGTATCGCGGCTCTCCGCCGACCCGTCGTCGGCCGGAACCGCCCTCAATCGGGCAGCAGCGGGACCGACAGCCCTTGACGACGCCCGAGGAGCACCGCGCGGGTGATGGCCGAGGATCCGAATCGATCGCGCACCTCGTCGAGCGTGGCGTCGATGCCGGAGCCGAGCGAACCATCGAACGGTAACGCGAGCTGGATCGCGGAGTCGTCGTCGAGGTTGCTGAGGGTCAGCCCGATGAGTGTGATCCCTCGGTCCCGGATCATCGGCATCGCCGCGGCGAGCAGGACCCTCCCGACCGTGAGGATCGTCTGGGTGCGCGCGGTGGCTTCCCAGAGGGTGTGCGACCTCGTCGCGCGGGTGAAGTCGTCGAACCGCAGCCGCAGGACGACCGTGCGGCACACGCGGTGGGCCGCTCGCAGCCTGCGCGCGAGTCGGTCGACCAGCGCGACGAGGTCGGTGTCGAGCGAGTCGGGTGATCGCGATCCTCGGCCGAGCGCGCGCTGCGTGCCCATCGAGCGGCGACGGCGGCCGACCTGGACCCGTCGAGGATCGCGGTTGTGAGCGAGGGCGTGGAGATGGCGGCCGCCTGCCGCGCCGAGCATGCGGACGAGCGCCGCCTCGCCGAGCTGGGCAACCTGTCCCACGGTCGTGATGGCGCCCTCGTGGAGCTTGCTCGCGGTGACCGGTCCGACGCCCCACAATCGCTCGACCGGGAGCGGGTGCAGGAACTCCAGCTCAGCGTCGGTCGGCACCAGCAACAGACCGTCGGGCTTCGCGACACCGCTGGCCACCTTGGCGAGGAACTTCGTCCTCGCGATACCCACGGTCACGGCCAGGCCGACCCTCTCGAGGACCTCCCGCCGCAACCGGACGGCGATCTCCATGGGCGTCCCGGAGATCCGCCGCAATCCACCCACGTCCAGGAAGGCCTCGTCGATCGACAGCCCTTCCACGAACGGCGTCGTGTCGTTGAACACCTCGAACAGCGCCGTGCTCGCCTCGCTGTAGGCATCCATCCGCGGGGGAACGACGACCGCGTGCGGGCACAGCCTTCGTGCCTGGGATCCGCCCATCGGAGTGGTGATGCCGAACGCCTTCGCCTCGTAGCTGGCAGCCAGCACCACTCCCGCTCCGACGATGACCGGACGGCCGCGGAGGCCGGGGTCGTCTCGCTGCTCGACCGACGCGTAGAACGAGTCGACGTCTGCGTGCAGGATCGTCGGCTCGTTCAACACGAACACATGTTCGCATCTCTGAATGACGTCGCCGCTGGCGACAGGATCCGAACCTGCACGCATCCCCGGTCCGGAGCTGGTGTCGTCAGCCCGGCCATTCAGCAGGCTGTTATGGGGTCCAAGATCTCTCTCGGGTGTTGACATAAGTATTGCGGAACCGCAATACTTGTGTCCATGAAGGAAATGTCCGTCAGGAGCGCGGCAAAGCACCTCGGCCTCAGCGAGCAGCGCGTAAGAGCGCTACTCAAAGCGGGGCGCATCAAGGGACGCAAGATCGCGTCATCGTGGATCGTAGAGAATGGGCCGTATCTCGCCGATTCTCGCCCTCGCGGGCGACCACTGGCCGGGTCTAATGCGTGGGCTCTCCTGGCCTTGCTCTCGAAGCAGGATCCCTCATGGGTGGACCCCTCTGTTCGTTCGAGGCTTCGACGTTGGATTGGCCAGCGCGACATCGTCCGGCTGATACGGGAGAGTGCGCCACGTTCCAGTCTGCACCGATGGCGCGTTCTGCCAGCGGACATATCGGTGATTCAGGATCTCTACCCGATCGTGCGCTCTGGTCTCTCGGCTGCCCCGTCCCAGCTGGACATCGTTCCGATTCCGGGAGCCCTTGATGTCTACGTCGACCAGCCTTCGCTCGACGCCATAGAGCGACGATTTCGGCCGGAAGTTGACTCGGCCAGACCGAACATCGTGCTCCGAGTTCCGGTCCAAGATTGGATCCTCTCCTTCCAGGATGCTCCAGCTCCCGTCGCGGCAGCCGATCTCCTCCTCCATGAAGACCCGCGTGTTGCGAGAGCAGCGGCTCAGCTTCTGGAGAGTTTCACCGGTGGTTGATGTCCCTGAACTCGGGGACTCCGTTCATGAGATGTGGGTGGAGCTATTCAGCCTGGCCGCTGAACCGCCCGCTCCATGGGTGCTTATCGGAGCGCAGATGGTGGCCCTTCATGGTTGGGCTCGAGGTCGGACCCGGATCCGACCGAGTGAAGATGCCGACCTGCTGGTGAACGTTCGAACAGTTGCGAAAGGGACCGAGTTGATGGGTCGGCTCTGTCCAAGCGCGGGTATCGATTCGACGGCGCGAGCCCTGAAGGGGTTGGCCACAGGTTCCGATCAGGTCAAGTCAGCCTTGATGTGCTAGGTCCCGATGGGTTGGGGCCGAATACCAGCCTTCGTGTGACTGCAGGAGCGCACACGGTCGAGGTCCCTGGCGGCAGTCAAGCCCTCAAGCGGGCTGAAGAGTTCACCGTGCAAAGTCGCACACTGACCGGCCGTGTACCTATCCCCAGTCTTCTCGGGGCTATCCTCGTGAAGGTGCGCGCGATCAACGTGGATGACAATGCGGAGGGGCAGCGACGTGATGTGGCGTTCCTCTTGTCCATCGTTGAGGATCCGGAGTCTCTGGGAAGGGACCTTGCCCAGAGTGAACGAAAGTGGCTGAGAGAACACGATTACTTCGCCGAAAGCTCTCATCAAAGCTATGAAGGGCTCGCGGAGGCTGAGGATGCAGCGATCGTCTATCGCCGGCTCGCCGATGTCCGCTGAACCTGCATCTATCCGATGAGCAGCCGTCGAGTTTGAGGTTCTTCGTACGTCTAGCTACGAGCGCCCCCGGCAGGATTCGAACCTGCGCCCCCGGCTCCGGAGGCCGGTGCTCTATCCCCTGAGCTACGGGGGCTCGTGGCAGGAAGTGTAGCGGCCTTCGCTCACCCCTCCGCTGGTGTGTTCAGCTCCTCGGCCGGCTCGTCGCTGTCAGCCGCGGGAT
>DATFGG010000078.1:0-2559 GCA_035249665.1 Actinomycetota bacterium
GTGAAGGAGAAGCCCTGGGACTTCTTCATGCTTGTCGAGATGGGGATGGACCGGCTCCACCACGTCTTCTGGCACTACTTCGACCCGAAGCACCCGCTGTACAAGCCCGGGAACCCGTTCGAGGACGCGTTCCAGCGGTACTACCGCGCGCTCGACGACGAGGTCGGCACGTTGTTGGAGCTCCTGCCGGAGGACGTGATCACGATCGTGATGAGCGACCACGGGGCGCGGCCGATGATGGGAGGCATCTGCTTCAACGACTGGCTGATCGAGCAGGGCTACCTCGTGTTGAAGGAGCCCGTGAGCGCCGTGACGCCCGTCGCGCGGACCGCGATCGATTGGCGGCGCACAAGGGCGTGGGGAGACGGTGGCTACTACGGCCGGCTGTTCCTGAACGTGGCCGGTCGGGAGCCGCAGGGCTCGATCCAGCCCGCCGAGTACGAGACCGTCCGGAACGAGCTCGTGACGAAGCTCGAGGCGATGCCGGGGCCCGACGGGCCGTTGCTCGGCACCAAGGTGCACAAGCCCCAGGACGTCTACCCGGAGGTCCGGGGTGTGGCGCCCGATCTCCTCGTGTACTTCGGCGACCTGGAATGGCGCTCCGTGGGCTCGGTGGGGAACCCGAGCGTCTACACGTTCGAGAACGACATCGGACCTGACGGCGCGAACCACGACCGGACGGGCGTGTTCGCCATGAAGGGAGCGCCCGGGCAGCCGAGCGGAAAGGTGGATGGACTCTCGCTCGTCGACGTGGGCCCCACGATCCTGTCGCTCTACGGGATCGAGTCCCACGGAGCCTCCTCGAGGAGCTTCCTGTGACGGCGACGGAGCGGAACGGATTCACCGTCTGGTTCACGGGGTTGTCCGGCTCCGGGAAGTCGACGATCGCCGAGATGCTCTACCACGAGTTCCAGGCGCGGGGGCTGAAGACCGAGATCCTCGACGGCGACGTCGTCCGCCAGAACCTCTCGAAGGGCCTCGGCTTCTCCAAGGAGGATCGCGACACGAACATCCTGCGCATCGGGTTCGTCGCGGACCTGCTCACCCGGAACGGGGTCGCCACGATCTGCTGTCCGATCTCGCCGTACCAGGCGGCTCGAGACGCCGTCCGCGCCCAGATCGGGGAGGCGTTCGTCGAGGTCTACGTGCACGCGACCGTGGACGAGATCGCCGCGAACCGGGATCCCAAAGGTCTGTACAAGAAGGCGCTCGCCGGGGAGATCACCGGCTTCACGGGCGTGGACGACCCGTACGAGGCGCCCGAGAGCCCGGAGCTGGTCGTGGATACGCTCGTCGAGACGCCGGAGCAGTCGCTGCAGAAGGTCATGGACAGGCTGGCCGAGCTGGGGCACATCGAGGACGCCACGCTTCAGGTGGAAGGGGACCGCGTCCACTCCGGGATGACCGACCTCCGGGTCACCGAGTCCGGGCACGTCGCCGAGGAACGCTGAGTCAGAGCCGACGGCTAGAGTCCCGTCCATGGGTGCCCCTCGCTCGCCGGATCCCGTCTCCGAACCGAAGGCCTATCAGGATCACCTGCTCTCACTCCTGGGTGCGGATGACCCGGCGGACGCACAGGCGGAGGCCGCGGCGCGATGGCGGTCGCTGGTCACGGAGGCGGCCGATCGGAGGGACGTACGTCCGGAGCCCTCGGAGTGGTCCGTGGTCGAATGCCTCGGGCACGTGGTCGACGCGGAGGTCGTCTCCGCCGCGCGCTATCGATGGGTGCTCGCGCACGACGAACCACCCCTGATCGGCTACGACCAGGACCTCTGGGTGGATGCCCTCCACGCGGATCGACAGGACGATCCCGACGAGCTCCTGGCACTCTTCGAACCGCTCCGCGCGGCCGATCTGGCGCTGTGGACGCGTTCCTCCGAGGAGGATCGGGCGCGGGTGGGGGTCCACGCGGAACGCGGCCGGGAGAGCTTCGACCTGCTGTTCCGCATGATCGCCGGACACGACCGCTTCCACCTGGCGCAGGCTCGACGCGCCCTCGAGGCCGTCACCCAGGCCTGAGCGGTTGGATCGGGGTCGGCTGGTACGCTGACCGCATGCAGCGATCTGACGCCCATCCGGGTTCCCGGATGGGCGTCTCGCGTTCCGTGTGGCGTCGGCGGGGGTGATCGGGGTGGAGTTCGAGATCGGGATCGGGAAGACGGCCCGTCGGGCCTACGGCTTCGACGAGGTGGCGATCGTCCCCTCACGGCGGACCCGCGACCCCGACGACGTGGACATCGGCTGGGAGGTCGATGCCTACCGTTTCGCGCTCCCGATGATGGCGTCCGCGATGGATGCCGGGGTGTCCCCGGAGACCGCCGTCCTGATCGGCCAACTCGGCGGGCTCGCCTGTCTCAACCTCGAGGGCGTCTGGACCCGGTACGAGGACCCGGTGCCGATCTACGAGGAGATCGCCGAGCTCGACGACGACAAGGCGACCCGTCGGATGCAGGAGCTCTACAAGGAGCCGGTGAAGGAGGACCTGCTCGGTCGAAGGATCGAGGAGATCAAGGCGGGCGGCGTCGTCTCGTGCGGCTCGCTCACCCCGCAGCGGGTGGA
>DATFGG010000079.1:0-2323 GCA_035249665.1 Actinomycetota bacterium
CGGCGCGTCACCCGCCCGGATCCCCGCCCGGTCCAGGAGGCGATGGCACGAGACCTCGGCGCCGAGTACATGGAGCTCGTCGCACGCGCCTATCACCCGGATCGCAGCGGCGACGTCCAGCTGCTCGCCGCCCCGTTCAACAGCGCGAACTACCCGCAGGAGTCCAGATCGCTGGTCCCCCGCGATCCGAGGACGAGCCACGCGAGCGTGTGGATGTATCTGGAGCGGGTCCCACTGGTCGCCTACGGGGCCGCGATCGCGCCGGCGGACTCCGAGGAGCGCGTCTCCCTCGCCGACGTCGCACCCACGATCGCCGAGCTGATCGGCTTCGACGACTTCCTCGAGCTAGGCCGCGAGGGCAGGACGCTCCCGGGGATCTCCCGGCCGGCGGCACCGCCGGAGCTCGTCGTGACGTTCGTGTTCGACGGCGGCGGATGGAACGTGCTCCACGAGTTCCCCGAGGCGTGGCCGAACCTGCGGCGTCTCATGCGCGAGGGCGCGACGTTCCGCAACGCGATCCACGGCTCGTTCCCGGCCGTGACCGCCTCCGCGCACGCCACGATCGGCACCGGCGCCTTCCCGCGGACCCACGGCATCACGGGGCACAACCTCCGCGACGGCACGAAGGTCAGGAAGGCCTACGGCGAGCTCGGGCACGCGAACCCCGGCGACATCTTGGTGCCGACGCTCGCGGACCTGTGGAGCGACGCGACGAGCAACGCGGCCTGGATCGGGGAGCTCGGGTACCAGGTCTGGCATCTCGGGATGATCGGCCGCGGCGGACCGTCGCGGACCGGCGACCGGCGGCCCGTCGCCGTCTACTGGGACGAGCAGGGCGAGCCGCAGGACTGGCGGAGCCAGAACGACGAGCTCTACCGGCTGCCCACCGTCACGCCCTCGCTCGAGGCCTTCGACGGCTACCGCGCGAGCTACACCCCGAACCCCGCTCGCAACAGCGACTTCGATCCCGTGAAACCCAAGAACATGCACTGCTGCAGTACCCCGGTGATCCGCTACCAGGGCGACCTGATCGAGGCGACCCTCGCGAACGAGCCGGTGGGATCCTCGGACGCGCCCGGCCTCCTGTTCGTGAACTACAAGGCTCCCGATTACACCGGCCACGTCTTCGGGATGTTCGACCCGATGACGGGCGATGCGCTCCGCGATGTGGACGAGCAGCTCGGCCGGCTGGTGGCGCAGCTCGAGGAGCGCTACCCGGGCCGCTACGCCCTGCTCGTCACCGCCGATCACGGGCAGTGCCCGCTCCCCGATGCCTCGGGTGGCGTCCGCCTCGACCCCATCCAGCTCTGGGACGACCTCGAGCGCGAGTTCGGCGGCGGACTCTTCGGACTCGTCCAGAACGTCGTGCCGTCCGAGGTCTACCTGCACGCCGACGTGCTCTGGGACGCGGGGGCCACGCGGGAGGACGTCGCTGCGTTCCTGCGGGACTATCCGTACCGGCGGAACATCGGGCCGTACGTGCCCCGCGACGCGATCGAGCAGGAACTCCTCGACCGACAGCAGTTCGCGGCCGTCTTCGCGACCACGTTCCTGGACTCCCTCGGCGGCCGCGACTTCGACGCGGAGTTCGGCACCGGCATCTACCCCGAGGCGGAGATCGGGATCCCCGAGCCGGTCGCCTAGATGACGGTCGAGCTCGAGGACCGGGACCGCGCGCTCCTCGACGGCGAGGCGGGCGAGGGCGCGGCGCTCGCCATGCGGCTCGTGGTCAAGATGGCGGAGGTGGCGCGAGCGCCGCATCTGCGAACCGTGACGCGCGCGCACATCGACTCGTGCCTGTATCACGGACAGGTCGGGCTGGACTTCGCGGAGCGACTCCTGGCGGGCCGTGCGTCCGTCACCGTCCCCGCCACGCTGAACGTCAGCTCCCTCGACCTCCTCCATCCGGAGCTCGTCCGGCTGGACGACGGAACCCGAGAGCGAGCGAGGCGGCTGATGGACGCGTACGTGGCGATGGGCTGCCGGCCGACGTGGACGTGTGCCCCGTATCAGCTCCCAGATCGCCCAGGCTTCGGGGAGCACGTCGCGTGGGCTGAGTCGAACGCGATCGTGTTCGCGAACTCGGTGCTCGGAGCCAGAACCAACCGCTACGGCGACTTCATCGACATCTGCGCCGCGATCACCGGTCGGGTGCCCGACATCGGCCTCCACACCGACGAGGGACGGCGCGCCTCCCTCCTCCTCCGCCTCGAAGCCATCCCCGACGAGCTGCTTCGCGACGACCTGCTGTTCCCGGTGCTCGGGCATCTCCTCGGGAGGCGCGCGGGAACCGCGGTGGCGGCGATCGACGGGCTCCGATCGG
>DATFGG010000080.1:0-6853 GCA_035249665.1 Actinomycetota bacterium
TGGATCCCCTGGTCGACGGCGGGGATGTACTCGCGGGGGATCTTGCCGCCGACGATCTTGTTCAGGAACTCGTAGCCCCCACCGGCGCCGGTCGGCTCCAGATCGATCACGACGTGCGCGAACTGTCCCCGCCCACCCGTCTGTCGGACGAAGCGGGTCTCGACCTTGTGGACCTCGCGGCGGATGGTCTCGCGGTAGGCGACCTGCGGCTTTCCGACGTTCGCGTCGACGGAGAACTCCCGCTTCAAGCGGTCCACGATGATGTCGAGGTGGAGCTCGCCCATCCCAGAGATCACCGTCTGGCCCGTCTCGTCGTCGAACTTCACGACGAACGTCGGGTCCTCGTCCGCGAGCTTGGCGAGGCCGGTGCCCAGCTTGTCCTGGTCCGCCTTGGTCTTCGGCTCCACTGCCACCGAGATGACGGGGGTGGGGAAGCTGATGGATTCCAGGACGACCTGGTGGTCGGGATCGCAGATCGTGTCTCCGGTGGTGGCGTGCTTCAACCCGACGACGGCGACGATGTCGCCGGTGTAGGCGGCCGCCATGTCCTCACGGTGGTTGGCGTGCATCTGCAGGATCCGACCGATCCGCTCCTTGCGGTCCTTCGTGGCGTTGGCGACGTGCGAGCCGGCGCGGAGCACGCCGGAGTACACGCGCAGGTACGTCAGCCGCCCGACGAAGGCATCCGACATGATCTTGAAGGCCAGAGCCGCGAACGGCTCGGAATCCTCGGGCGCGCGCTGAACGTGCGTGGACTCGTCGTTGGGAAGATGTCCCTCCACGGGAAGCACCTCGGCGGGCGACGGGAGGTAGGCGACGATCGCATCGAGCAGGGGCTGGACGCCCTTGTTCTTGAAGGCGGAGCCGCACATCACCGGAACGCCGAGGCTCGCGAGCGTCGCTCGGCGGATCGCGCGATGCATCTCCTCGATCGTGGGCTCCTCCTCGTGGACGAACTTCTCCATCAGGGACTCATCGTGGTCGGCGAGCCGCTCGAAGAGGACGTGGTGGGCAGCCTCTGCGGCGGCCCGGTACTCCTCGGGGATCTCGGTGTCGTGCCACTCCTCGCCCATGTCGCCCTCCCAGTAGTGAGCGTTCATCTGGACGAGGTCGATCACGCCATGGAAGTCGGACTCGGTGCCCCATGGGAGCTGCAGGATGAGCGGGGTCGCCTGGAGGCGATCCACGATCATATCGACGGTGCGCTCGAAGTTAGCACCGGTCCGATCCATCTTGTTGATGAAGCAGATCCGGGGCACCTTGTAGCGGTCCGCCTGGCGCCACACGGTCTCGGTCTGTGGCTCCACGCCCGCCACGGCGTCGAACACGGCGACGGCGCCGTCGAGGACGCGGAGGGACCGCTCGACCTCGACCGTGAAGTCGACGTGGCCGGGCGTGTCGATGATGTTGATCCAGTGGCCCTTCCACTGGCACGTGGTGGCCGCCGACGTGATCGTGATCCCGCGCTCGCGCTCCTGGACCATCCAGTCCATCTGCGCGGTGCCTTCGTGCACCTCGCCGATCTTGTAGGCCTTCCCGGTGTAGTAGAGGATCCGCTCGGTCGTGGTGGTCTTCCCGGCGTCGATGTGCGCCATGATGCCGATGTTGCGCGTGCGAGCGAGGGGGTACTCGCGGATCGAGAGCCCCTTGCCGTCCTTCACCTTCTGTTCGGTCTGCGACACCTGCATCCTCTCTGCGGGGACCGCCATCAGGAGGTCCCCTCCACACGGGAAACCGGCCCCTGGGGGCCGGTCGGGTGGTGCTCGTCGATCACCATCGGTAATGCGCGAACGCTCGGTTGGCCTCGGCCATCTTGTGCATGTCCTCGCGCCGCTTGACGGACGCTCCCTGCCCGTTGGAGGCATCCATGATCTCCGCCACGAGGCGTTCGGCCATCGAGTTCTCGCGCCGCGCGCGGGAGAAGTTCACGAGCCACCGCAGCGCGAGCGTCGTGCCGCGCGTTGGCTTCACCTCCACGGGGACCTGATACGAGGCTCCGCCGACCCGTCGCGACTTGACCTCCAGCATCGGGCGAACGTTGTCCACGGCACGCTTCAGGGTGATCACGGGGTCGTTCGCGGTCTTCTGACTGATCTGCTCGAGCGCCTCGTAGACGATGTGCTCGGCGACGGTCTTCTTGCCGTGCAACAGCACCTTGTTGACCAGCTGGGTCACGAGCGGGTTCTGGTACACGGGATCGGGCGTGATGGCCCGGTGTACGGCAGGTCCCTTGCGCGGCACGTTACTCGCCGACCTTCTTGGCACCGTAGCGCGACCGGGCCTTCCGTCGGTCGCGGACCCCCGCGGTGTCGAGGGTGCCGCGGATGATCTTGTAACGGACGCCGGGCAGGTCGCGTACGCGACCGCCGCGGACGAGCACGATCGAGTGCTCCTGGAGGTTGTGCCCGACGCCGGGGATGTACACCGTGACCTCGATCCCGGAGGTGAGCCGGACGCGCGCAACCTTCCGCAGGGCGGAGTTCGGCTTCTTGGGGGTCATGGTGTATACGCGCGTGCAGACGCCGCGCCGCTGGGACGAGCCCTTCAGCGCAGGGCTCTTCGTCCGCTTCTTCGGGCGGGATCGGCCCTTCCGTACGAGTTGTTGGATGGTAGGCATGGCTCTCTCGTCTGCACTCTTCCTTTTTCATCCACCGGGGCTTGAAGCCTCGGGCCGAACCCTTGGGGCGCAGCGCGAACGCCACCACCCGCGGGGTTGTCGCTCCGACCGGAGCCGGGCGCCCGACCAGCTCGCCGACCCGGGCGCGACCGCAAAAGCTACTGGTCGTGAGCACGACGTGTCAACCGCACCGGATGCCACCCGGCGTGAGGGCCGGCCAGCGCGGAACCATCCTTAGGGTACCTGCCGAGCTCATCTCACGGCACGTCCGGCCGGGCTCCCGGGATCCCCCCGGGGAGCCCGTTTTCCCGTCCTACTCCTCGTCGGACCGA
Source organism: Actinomycetota bacterium (assembly GCA_035249665.1). Lineage (GTDB taxonomy): Bacteria > Actinomycetota > UBA4738 > UBA4738 > HRBIN12 > JAJNBA01. The sequence goes on from DATFGG010000080.1 coordinate 2,950, forward strand.
GCGACCCCGCCCAGCATGCTCTCGGCCTGCTGGCGGGTGAGTCCCACCAGTGCCGGTTCTCCCCCTTCGGCTAGCTCCGCCAGCTCCGCCAGCTCCCGCTGACGCGTGAGCCAGTACTCGGGGATCGCATCGGGCTTGATCTTCACGGCCACGTTGCGGTAACGGCCCATCCCCGTGCCCGCCGGGATCAGCTTCCCGATGATCACGTTCTCCTTGAGGCCCAGCAACGGGTCCGCCTTGCTCTGGATCGCAGCGTCGGTGAGCACCCGGGTCGTCTCCTGGAACGAGGCGGCCGAGAGCCACGAATCCGTCGCGAGCGAGGCCTTCGTGATGCCGAGCAGGACGGGCCGGGCCGATGCGGGAACCCCGCCCGACTCGACCACTTCCTGGTTCGTCTCCTCGAACACCCGCCGGTTCACGAGATCGCCGGGCAGCAGATCGGAGTCCCCCGGCTCGATGATGTGCACCTTCCGGAGCATCTGCCGCGCGATCAGCTCGATGTGCTTGTCGTGGATGGTGACGCCCTGGGAGCGGTAGACCTGCTGCACCTCGTCCACGAGGTGCATCTGCAGGGCCAGCACACCCTCCACGCGGAGCTTCTCGTGCGGGTTCACCGAACCCTCCGTGAGCTGCTGACCCACTTCCACCATGTCGCCGTTCGACACCGTGAGCCGGGCGCGGAACGAGACCTGGTACTCGACCATGTCGCCTGTCTCGTCCGTGACCCGGATGCGCCGGACGTGCTTCTCGTCGTCGTCCTCGATCGCCACCTCGCCCGAGAGCTCGGTGATCTGCGCCATCCCCTTGGGATTGCGCGCCTCGAACAGCTCGACCACGCGGGGCAGGCCGTGCGTGATGTCCTCGCCGGCGATCCCGCCGGTGTGGAAGGTTCGCATCGTGAGCTGGGTGCCGGGCTCGCCGATCGACTGGGCGGCGATGATGCCGACGGCCTCCCCGATGTCGACGAGGCGCCCGCTCGCGAGCGAGCGGCCGTAACACGCCTGGCACACGCCGATCTCCGCCTCACACGTGGTGACCGAGCGGACCTGGACCGTCTCCACGCCGGAGTCGATGACGGCCTGGGCGAGCTCGTCGGAGAGCTCGGCCCCACGGGCGGCGATCTTCTTGCCCCCGACCTTCACGTCCTCCGCGAGCACACGTCCGAACAACGCGGTGTCGGTGTGGGCGCCCTTGACGACCGTGCCGTCGGGCCGGGTGACGTTCACCACAGCGCCGATCGAACGGTCGGTGCCGCAGTCCTCCTCGCGGACGATGACCTCCTGGGCCACGTCGACGAGCCGCCGCGTGAGGTAGCCCGAGTCGGCCGTCCGCAGCGCGGTGTCGGCCAGGCCCTTCCGCGCGCCGTGGGTGGAGATGAAGTACTCGAGGACCGACAGGCCCTCGCGGAAGTTGGACTTGATCGGCCGCGGGATGATCTCGCCCTTCGGGTTCGCGACGAGACCACGCATCCCGGCCAGCTGCCGGATCTGCATGATGTTCCCGCGCGCGCCCGAGTTCGCCATCATGAAGATGGGGTTCGTCTTCGTGAACTGGGCCTCCATCGCGTCCTTGACCTCATCGGTCGCCTGCGTCCAGATCTCGATGAGCTCCTGGCGGCGTTCGTCATCCGTGATGATGCCCTTGCGGTACTGCTGCTCGACCTTCTGGGCACGCTTCTCGTGCTCGTCGAGGATCTTCTGCTTCTCCGGCGGCGTCGTGACGTCCTCGACGCCGATCGTGACCCCCGCCTTGGTGGCGTAGTCGAACCCGAGGTTCTTCAGGTTGTCGAGGACGATCTCGACCTGCGCCCGGTCGTAGCGGTGGACCACCTCGTCGACGATCCGCGCCACGTCCGGCTTCAAGACGGGCTCGTTGCGGAACTCGAAGTCGTCCGGGAACGCCGTGTTGAAGACGATCCGGCCGATGGTCGTCCGGATGACCGGCGTCCGGCCCTGCCATCCGTCGGCCTTGGGGTCGTAGCCCTCCGGGAGGAGCTCCTCGGGCAGCGCCTGGCCTGTCAAGCGCACGCGCACCGGATCGTGCAGCGGATGACCGCGGTCGAGGGCCAGGAACGCCTCGGCGGTCGAGCCGAACGTGGGGATCTCCTCGTCCTTCATGTCCTCGTTCTGCGTGAGGGTCAGGTAGTAGAGCCCGAGCACCATGTCCTGCGACGGCGTCGCGATCGGGCGGCCGTGTGCCGGCGAAAGGATGTTGTTCGTCGAGAGCATCAGGATCCGGGCTTCGGCCTGCGCCTCGGCGGACAGCGGGACGTGCACGGCCATCTGGTCCCCGTCGAAGTCGGCGTTGAACGCCGCGCAGACGAGGGGATGGATCTTGATCGCCTTGCCTTCGACCAGCACGGGCTCGAATGCCTGGATCCCCAGACGGTGCAGCGTGGGCGCCCGGTTCAGCATCACGGGGTGCTCCCGGATGACCTCCTCGAGCACGTCCCAGACCTGCGGACGGGCACGCTCCACCATGCGCTTGGCACTCTTGATGTTCTGGGCGAGGTTCTGGTCGACGAGCCGCTTCATGACGAACGGCTTGAAGAGCTCGAGCGCCATCTGCTTGGGCAGCCCGCACTGGTGGAGGCGGAGCTCCGGCCCGACGACGATCACCGAGCGGCCCGAGTAGTCGACGCGCTTGCCCAGCAGGTTCTGACGGAAGCGGCCCTGCTTGCCCTTCAGCATGTCGGAGAGCGACTTCAGCGGCCTGTTCCCCGGCCCCGTGACGGGACGACCCCGACGGCCGTTGTCGAACAGGGCGTCGACAGCCTCCTGGAGCATCCGCTTCTCGTTGTTCACGATGATCTCGGGCGCCTGCAGGTCGAGCAGTCGCTTCAGCCGGTTGTTCCGGTTGATGACACGCCTGTACAGGTCGTTGAGGTCCGAGGTCGCGAACCGGCCGCCGTCCAGCTGCACCATCGGACGAAGGTCCGGCGGGATCACCGGGATCGCATCGAGCACCATGCCCATCGGGCTCGAGCGCCCCTCGACGAAGTTGGATGCGACCTTCAGGCGCTTGATCGCCTTCAGGCGCTTCGTGCCCTTGCCGTTCTCGATCGTCTCGCGAAGGGCTTCTCCCTCGGCGACGACGTCGTAGTCCTGCAGCAGCCGCTTGATGGCCTCAGCGCCCATGCCACCGTCGAAGTAGTCCGCGAAACGCTCGCGGAGCGAGCGGTAGACGGCGTCGTCCGCGACGAGCTGCTTGATCTTGAGGCTCTTGAACGCGGCCACCACGTCGTCCAGGTGCTGGGTGTCGCGGCCGGCGGCCTCGTGGATGCGCTCGACGTCTCGCTGTGCCTCCCGCTTGGCGGCGGAGAGCTGAGCGCCCTTGGCGCCCTCGGCCTCGAGCTCCTTCAGACGGTCCTCGAGCTCCGAGAGCCGGCGCTTGACCTGGTCGTCCCGCTCGGCTTCGATCTCGCGCTTCTCGCCCTCGATCTCCTCTTCGATCTCGGGGAGGTCCTTGTGGCGCCGCTCGTCGTCGACCCGGGTCACCACGTAGGCCGCGAAGTAGATGATCCGCTCGAGGTCCTTGGGGGCGATGTCGAGCAGGTAGCCCAGACGCGAGGGGACGCCCTTGAAGTACCAGATGTGCGTGACGGGAGCAGCGAGCTCGATGTGGCCCATGCGGTCGCGCCGGACCTTGGACCGGGTGATCTCGACGCCGCAGCGCTCGCAGATGATGCCCTTGAAGCGCACGCGCTTGTACTTGCCGCAGTGGCACTCCCAGTCCCGCGTGGGACCGAAGATCCGCTCGCAGAAGAGCCCGTCCTTCTCCGGCTTCAGCGTGCGGTAGTTGATCGTCTCCGGCTTCTTGACCTCTCCGTTGGACCAGGCGCGGATCTGGTCGGCCGCCGCCAGCCCGATCCGCAATTCGTCGAAGTAGTTCACATCCAGCACTT
>DATFGG010000081.1:0-2594 GCA_035249665.1 Actinomycetota bacterium
GCCCGAGGGCGGCGGCGCCGACGGCGCCGCCGCCCTCCGCGCCGGCCGATAGCATCTGCTCGCGATGGTCGACGATCCGAACGCCGGGCGACCGCAGGAGGAGCGCTCCCCGCTCGGCCCGATCGATCCGCTCGTCGTCCCTCGATTCGCCGGCCCGGCGACGTTCGCTCGCCTGCCTCGGCGGGAGGACGTCGAGGCCTGCGACGTCGCCATCCTCGGGATCCCCTTCGACAGCGGCGTGACCTACCGGCCGGGAGCTCGTTTCGGGCCGCAGGCCGTGCGGAGCGCGTCCCGGTTGCTCCGGTCCTACCATCCCGCGCTGGACGTGGAGCCGTTCGCCGCGCAGCAGGTTGTCGACGCCGGCGACATCGCCTGCAACCCCTTCGACATCGCCGAGGCGATCACGCAGATCGAGGCCGGCGCCGAGGAGGTGTTGGACGCCGCCTCGGCGCTGCTCTCGATCGGCGGCGATCACACGATCGCGCTCCCGCTCTTGCGGGTCATGCACCGCCGTCACGGCCCCGTCGCGCTCGTGCACTTCGATGCGCACCTGGATACCTGGGACACCTACTTCGGGGCCGCGTACACGCACGGGACGCCGTTCCGGCGGGCGTGGGAGGAGGGGCTCCTGCTCGAAGACAAGGCCGCCCACGTCGGGATCCGCGGGCCGCTGTTCTCGCCGGTCGACCTCGTGGACGACGCTCGGTTCGGGTTCGAGATTGTGACGGCGATGGACGTCCTCGATGAAGGCCGCGCCGCGGTCGCGGAGAGGCTCCGCAGCCGGCTCGGGGATTCGCCGGTCTACATCTCGATCGACATCGACGCGCTCGACCCCGCCTTCGCACCGGGAACGGGCACACCGGAGGCCGGCGGGCTCACCAGCCGCGAGCTCCTCGGGGTCCTCCGTGGCTTCGCGGGCATCCGGCTCGTGGGCGCGGACATCGTCGAGGTCGCCCCGCCGTACGATCACGCGGAGGTGACGGCGGTGGCCGCCTCACACGCCGCCTACGAGCTTCTCGCGCTGTTCGCCTCGACGGCTTAGCGGTTCTTCTCCAGGATCGCCGGGTCGGCGCCGAGGAACCGCATCAGGTTGCCGAAGATCGCGAACAGGGTGAACGTCGTGGCGGCGATCACGATGAAAACCACCGCGACCGCCGCGATCGTCGGCGTGAACCCGTAGCGGAGCCCGTTCACGATCTTCACCGGCAAGGTCTCGATGGTGAACCCGGCCACGAGGAACGAGATGATGTACTCGTTCAAGCTGAGGACGAAGGCCGCCGCGAAGCCCGTGACCATCGAGGGGATCAGCAACGGCAGCGTGATGGTCCGGAACGTGGTGCGCCGATCGGCGCCGAGGGTCTGCGCGGCCTCGGGCAGCGCCTGATCCATCGTCTCGATCGCGAGCGAGATCGTGACCAGAGGCAGCGTCGAGAAGAAGATCGCGTGCGCGATGATCACGTTCTCGATCTTGCCGACGTGGCCGGTCGACAGCCAGAACACCTGCATCCCGAGCGCGCTGATGATGGGCGGCAGCATGAAGGGGAGGATGCCGAGCGTGTAGAGCAATGGCGCGAGGCGGATCCGGTAGGAGCGGAGGACGTACGCGAGCGGCGTCGCGACGATGACCGCGAGCGCCGCACTGAGGGTCGCGATCGTCACGCTGTATCGGATCGAGGTCCGCCACCCGGAGTCGGTGAACAGCTGTGCGTACCACGAGAGCGAGAACCCCTCCGGCGGGAAGTTCAGATAGCGGTTCTGGTTCACGGAGCCCACGGCGATCACGACGAGCGGGGCCAGCAGGAAGACCACCACGAGCGCGACGACGACCGCACGGAGCACGCGCACCTACATGAGCCTCCTCGAGCGCGACTCGATCAAGCCCACGAGCGCCACGACGATCAGCGAGAGCAGCGTGAGGAAGATCGCCATCGTCGCCGCGAACGGCACGTTCGCATTGGCCGACGCCTGGTTCGCGATGTAGACCGAGAGCGTCCAGTGCTCGGGGCGCCCGAGGAAATCGGCGATCAGGTAGCTCCCCAGCGTGAAGACGAACACGAGCAGGAAGCCCGCGACGACGATCGGCCGCGCGATCGGCACCACGACGGTCCAGAACGTCCTCCACGGTGACGCCCCGAGCGTCTGCGCTGCCTCTGTGATCTCCGGATCCAGCCTGGTGAGCTGCGGGTAGAGCGTGAGGATGCAGTACGGGAACGCGATGTAGCACAGCCCGAGCAGCACCGCGGCGAAGCTCGGCTGGTAGGCGGCCGACTCGCTCATGATCCCCAGCCAGACCAGGATGTTCGAGATCCCCGAGGCGCGGCCGAGCAGGATGTACCACGAGAACGCGACGATCACCTCCGAGAGGCTGAGCGCCGACAGCACCACGACCAAGAGGATCACGTGCGGACGGCGGCGCATCCGGGTGAGGAAGTACGTGAACGGGAACGCGATCACGATGCACACGAGTCCGGCCAGGAGGCAGATCCCGATCGAGAACAGCGCGCGCTCGAGGAACACGGGCTGGAACAGGCGCTGCCAGTTCGCGAGCTCGAACGCCGGCTCGTAGAACGCGCCCTCGATCCGGTGGTAGAAGC
>DATFGG010000082.1:0-2425 GCA_035249665.1 Actinomycetota bacterium
GTGGTCGGGACCTCGTACCCGGCAGCGTCGAAGTCGTCCTTCGCGTACCAGATCATGCTCTTGTAGTTGGCGTTGGTGGGGAAGCCGTAGTGCGCGCCGTCGACCTCGCCCAGCGAGAGGTAGTACTCGCCGAACGTCGACGCCAGCTCGTCCATGTTGAAGCCCATGTCCTCGAGTGACACGGCGCTCCCTGCCGCGACCTTGTCCGGGATCGCTCCCGGCTGCGGCAGCAGGATGAGGTCCAGGGTCCCGCTGTCCGCGCGGATCTGGAACTGCTCCTCGAACTGCTCGGACGCCTCGATCTCGACCGTGTAGTCGACCTCCGGCGTGATCATGTCGTCGATGATCGCCTGGAGGGCCTCGCCCTCCTCGGCGGACAGTGCGCTCAGTACGTTCACCGTTCCCTTGTTCTCGCTCTGCTCGGCGCCGCCGCCGTTGCCGTCGCCGCCCTCTTCCGCTTGACACGCCGCCGCGATCATCACCATCACCGCGGTCAGCGCGAGCATCCGGAACTTCCGCATACCGTCTCCCCTCACTCTCTCGTCCATCCTGTCGACCTTCGGATCCCCCTCATCTGCTCCTACGAGGAACGGGTCTCGCCTGGCTCTGTTCCGCCTTCGTAGATCCCCTGCCCGGTCTCGGGGTCGAAGAAGTGGAGTCGGTTCACGTCGACCACGAGCTCGATCGGCCGGCCCTTCTGCGCCCCGGTCCTGGGGTTCAGCCGCGCGAGGAACTCCGACTCACCGGCGATCGCTCCCTTCTCCGCTGCCTCGAGCGCCTCCTGACCCACGTCCCCGGCGAGCTCCTTCGTGTCCTCCGTGATGACGGCGGGAGCTTTGATCATGAAGTGCACGAGCACGTCGGCGCCGAGTGCCTCTCGGAGCATCACGCCCGACGAGAGTCGTCGATCGTCGGGCGCGTCGGGCACCAACGACGCGTCCTCCATGTCCTCCGGACGGATGCCCACGATGACCTGCTTGCCCTCGTACGCCTTCAGCGCCGTGCGCGACGCGAACACCTCGTCGGGAACGGCGAGTCGATACCCGCCGAACTCGATCGTGGAGGAGCCGTTCGATCGCGCGAGGGTCGCCTCGACCATGTTCATCGCGGGTGAGCCGATGAAGCCGGCCACGAACAGGTTCTCCGGATGGTCGTAGAGGAACTGGGGGGAATCGACCTGCTGGAGGACGCCCTTTCGGATGACGGCAACTCGATCGCCCATCGTCATCGCCTCGACCTGGTCGTGCGTGACGTAGAGCGTCGTGGTGGAGAGCTCGTGCTGGATGCGCGCGATCTCCGAACGCATCTGCACCCGGAGCTTCGCGTCGAGGTTCGACAGCGGCTCGTCCATCAGGAACGCCTTCGGCTCGCGGACGATCGCGCGCCCCATCGCGACGCGCTGCCGCTGGCCGCCGGAGAGGGCCTTCGGCTTGCGGTCGAGGAACTCCTCGAGACCGAGGATCTTCGCGGCCTCGCGCACGCGGCGGTCGATCTCCGTCTTCGCCAGCTTCCGGAGTTTGAGCCCGAACGCCATGTTGTCGTACACGGTCATGTGCGGGTACAGCGCGTAGTTCTGGAACACCATCGCGATGTCCCGCTCCTTCGGCGGTACGGTGTTCACCACGCGCTCGCCGATCGTGATCGTGCCCTCGGTGATCGATTCGAGTCCTGCGACCATCCGGAGCGCCGTGGTCTTGCCGCATCCCGAGGGTCCCACGAGGACGATGAACTCGCCGTCCTCGATCGAGATGTTCAGATCGGATACGGCGCTCGGCCCCTCCGCGCCGTAGACCTTCGAAACATGGTCCAGCACGATCTCCGCCATCCGCGCCTCTCCCTGTGGGACCTGAAGGCGTCCATTCAACCGCAGGAGGCGGGTATCGTCGAACCGGGCCAGGAGACCGTCGGCATCCGACCGGCGAACCGCCGAGCGGCCGTCTCCTGCGTAGCATTGGGCGCCATGAGCACGTCGGACGCCGATCGCCAGGTCCCGGACTCCGTCGAGGACCTCCAGACCAGACTGGGGGCGCACGCGTATCTCGCAGACCGAGGGCTCGCCACGGCGATGCACCTCGCCCTGTCGTTGGACAAGCCGCTGTTGCTCGAGGGGGAAGCTGGTGTCGGGAAGACGGAGGTGGCCAAGGTGCTCGCCGAGCTCCTCGGACGCCGGTTGATCCGGTTGCAGTGCTACGAGGGGATCGACGCGTCGCAAGCGCTCTACGAGTGGAACTACGCCCGCCAGCTCCTGGCGGTCCGGGCACTCGACGCCTCCGAGGCCGAGCGACACGTCGAGGATCTGTTCGGTCCCGAGTTCCTGGTGGAGCGGCCGCTGCTCGCCGCGATCCGCGCCGGCTCCGGGGCCGTGCTGCTCGTCGACGAGCTCGATCGCGCCGACGATGAGTTCGAGGCGTTCCTGCTCGAGATC
>DATFGG010000083.1:0-2000 GCA_035249665.1 Actinomycetota bacterium
CGGATCGCGTTGCTGGAGACTGCGGAACCCGACGGACGGCTCCTGCGACTCGGACATCGCGTGTACTTCCGCGGCGCGGTGCCGGCGATCGGCGGCCTGCTCTCCAACCGGGAGGCGTACTCCTACCTCCCGCGATCGACCGTCTACCTCCCGGCGCCGGAGGAGCTGCTCTCGATCCTTCGCGGAGCGGGGTTTCCCGACGCCCGCCGGCTCCGGCTCGCCGGCGGGATCACCCAGCTCCTGGTGGCCACCCGCGGATGAACGCCCCCCTCACGATCCGGAGCCGCCGGCTGGGTCCGGTGTTCGATCTCCTCGCTCTCCACCCGGATGCGTTCGTGTTCGAACGAGCGGGCCTCGGCGTGGCCGCGCTGACCACGTCGGCACTCGAGGGCGTGGACATCGCGGCGCTCGGGCGGGAGGCGCTCGTGCTCCTCCGCGGTCACGACGCCCCGGCGCCGGACGCGCCGCCGTTCGTCGTGGCCTCCCTGCCGTTCCGTCCCTTGGATGCGGCCGAGATCCTCGTGCCGGAGCGATCGATCCGGCGGACGGCGCCCGGCGACACCTGGCTCCTCGACGCAGCGAGTGACTCCGGCGCGACCTTCGAACCGGAGCCCGTGCCGGGACGGTCACCCCATGACGTCTTCGCCGATGTCCAACTGTCGGAGCACCCCACTTCCGAGGACTACCGGGAGGGGGTCGCGGATGCGCGCTCGCGGATCCGGGACGGTTCCCTCCGCAAGGTGGTGTTGGCGCGCACGGTGGGCGTCGACGCGGGCCGGTCGCTCGACCCGCGACGGCTCGCGCACCGGCTGCGAGCGGTGGATCCGGAGGCCTACACGTTCGTGGTGCCGCTCTCGGGCGAGGAGGCCGGACCGCGACGCAGCTTCGTCGGCGCGTCGCCGGAGCTGTTGCTGTCGCGACGTGGCCGAGAGATCCGATCGAACCCGCTCGCGGGTTCGGCGCCTCGATCCGGCGACCCCGCGGAGGACCGGGCGAACGCGGAAGCACTCTCCGGCTCCTCGAAGGATCGGGAGGAGCACGAGATCGTGGTCGAGGCCGTCGCAGAGACGCTGCGGCCGTTCTGCGCGGAGCTCACGTGGGACCCAGAGCCAGTCCTGCGGGAGACGCCGAACGTGTGGCACCTGTCGACGAGGTTCCACGGTGTGTTGAGGGACGCGGCTCCGTCGGCGCTCGACCTCGTCGCCGCGCTGCATCCCACCCCCGCGGTCGGAGGAACGCCGCAGGACGTCGCGCTCGACGCGATCTCCGATCTCGAACCGTTCGACCGCGGTCGGTACGCGGGGCCGGTTGGATGGATGGACGCGCAGGGCGACGGCGAGTGGGCGATCGCGCTCCGCTGCGCCGAGCTGCGGGGGGATCGCGCGATCCTCTACGCGGGCGCCGGCATCGTCGCCGGCTCCGACCCCGACGACGAGGTCGAGGAGACGGAGCGCAAGTTCCGCGCCTTCCTCGACGCGCTCCGGTGGGGGTAGGGCCTCAGCGTCAGGACGGGAGCCGTCGGTCCGGCTGCAGCTCGATCACCAGCGGCTGGTCCGGTCTCGTGAATCCGGCTCGCGTGTAGAAGGGGCGAGACCGCTCCGTCGGCCACACGATCACCTCGGAGAACCCCTCCTGCCGGCACCAGGCCGTGATGCGATCGAGCATCTCCGCGCCGAGACCCGAGTTGCGATGCTCCGGGACGACGTAGACGTTCGTCAGGTACCCGATCGGGCCGGCACGCTTCCCGGGGACCGGCACCCGGTGGACCGTGTGGAGCCACATCGCGCCCACGGGCCGGTCGCCCGTCCGTGCGACCCATGCGCGCCAGTCGTTCGACGCGAGCGCCCGCGCCGCGAAGTCGGCGAAGCGCCCCCGGTAGACCTCGGCCGACTCCGCGACGGTCCCGTCCTGCTCTTCGTAGAGCGCGAACCGCAGCCTGGCCAGCTCGTCGACGTCGTCGGTCGTGGCGAACCCGATCGACGGGTGCGGCCGGCTCACGA
>DATFGG010000084.1:0-2185 GCA_035249665.1 Actinomycetota bacterium
GCGTTCCGTCGCACCTGCGTAGACTCGACCCGTGGAGTACACGCACGTCGGTCGGCTCGGGCTGGTCGTCTCCCGGCTCTGCCTGGGGACGATGAACTTCGGACCCCACACGCCGGAGGACGAGTCGCACCGGATCATGGATGCCGCGATCGCGGAGGGCATCAACTTCTTCGACACCGCGAACACGTACGGCCGTCACCTCGGCGTCGGCACGACCGAGCGGATCATCGGCGATTGGTTCGCGAAGGGCGGAGGCCGCCGCGAGAAGGTCGTCCTGGCCACGAAGGTTTACGGGCAGATGGCGGAGTGGCCGAACGACTCGCGACTGTCGAAGCTGGGCATCCGTCGCGCCTGCGAGGGCTCCCTGAGGCGTCTGCAGACCGACTACGTCGACGTGTACCAGATGCACCACATCGACCGGAACGCGTGGTGGAACGAGATCTGGGAGGCCATGGACCAGCTGAAGAGCGAGGGGAAGATCCTCTACGTGGGGTCGTCGAACTTCGCCGGCTGGCACATCGCGAGGGCGAACGAGATCGCGAGCAAGTGGCACACGGTCGGTCTCGCCACGGAGCAGTCCGTGTACAACCTCGCGGAGCGCTCGATCGAGCTCGAGGTGATTCCCGCCGTCCAGGAGTACGGGATGGGGCTGATCTGCTACAGCCCGCTGGCCGGTGGGCTGCTGGCGGGGGCTCTCAAGAAGGTCGACGAGGGCCGCCGTTCGTCCGAGTACATGCAGGACGAGATCGAGAAGGACCGCGATCGCCTGGATCGATGGGAGAAGGTGTGCGCCGACCTGGGCGAGCGCCCCTCCGACGTGGCGCTCGCGTGGCTCCTGCACCAGCCGGCCGTGACCGCGCCCATCATCGGCCCGCGGACCGAGGAGCAGCTCGAGAGCTCCTTCCGTGCCTTCGAGGTCGGGCTGGACGACGACGTCCTCCGCAGGCTCGACGAGATCTTCCCCGGCCCCGGTGGCCCGGCTCCGGAGGCCTACGCCTGGTAGCTACGCGCCGAGCGTTCCTTCGATCTCCCTCGCGGCCTCCAGGACCGCCGGCGCGTACCGCTTCGCGCGGAGCTGCCCGAGTCGTGCGGCCGGCCCGGACACCGAGACGACCGCCAGCAAGGCGCCGTCCGGTCCCGAGATCGGTGCGCTGACCGAGGCAACTCCGGGCGCGCGCTCGGCGACGCTGTCGGCCCATCCGCGGCGCCGGGTCGTGATCAGCTTCCGCTCGAGTCGCTCGGGGTCCTCGGCGGTGTGGACGAGCCTGGCCCGGTCGTGCTCGCCGGTCCAGGCGAGGAACACCGCTCCGGCCGATCCCTTGGTGAGGGGGAGGGATGCGCCGATCTCCACGATCGTGCGGAGTTCGCTCACGGATTCGGCGGCATCGATGCAGACCCTTCGGTCGCCGTCTCGGACGTACAGCTGGGCGCTCTCGCCGGTGGAGCGCGCGAGGCGTTCGAGCGACGGGTGGGCGAGCTCCCGCAGGGGGAGATCCCGTGACGCGCTGGCGGCGAGGGCGAGCAGGCGCGGGCCCAGGGCGTAGCCGAGACCGCCGATCCGGAGTAGGAAGCCGTGGTCCTCGAGACCTTGGATCAGGCGGTGGGAGGTGGAACGGGTGAGGCCGGTGGCCTCGGCGATGTCGGTGAACGACCGGGCGCCTTCCTCGACCGCGCGGAGGATCGCGACGCACCGGTCGAGCACACCGACGCCGCTGGTGGGGGGATGTCGGCGGAGGTCCTCGGCCTGGCCGGGACGCCCGGCCCGGACGAGCTCGCCGTCGCGGACGTCGCGTTGGAACCGGGCACGCTCCCGCTCCTGGTCGTCGCCTCGCCCTGCTATCATCCCTGTTCCACTATACGGGACTGAGTTCCACTATGTGGAACAGCATCGGGTGTGGGACCAGCGAGGATCCAGGTCGCAGGAGGTCGATGAACGGTGGCGCAGACGCTCGCGGAGCCGAAGACCGTGGCCGAGCCGAAGACCCTGGCCGAGAAGGTCTGGGACCGCCACGTCGTGCATCGGGCCGCCGGTGAGCCGGATCTGCTCTACGTCGACCTCCATCTCGTCCACGAGGTGACGAGCCCGCAGGCGTTCGAAGCCCTCCGGCTCGCGGGGCGCCCCGTCCGCCGGCCGGATCTCACCGTCGCGACGATGGACCACAACGTCCCCACGACCGACGGACCG
>DATFGG010000085.1:0-3413 GCA_035249665.1 Actinomycetota bacterium
CTGATCTGTTCCTGGACCGTCCCCGAGGTGATCGAGGAGCACGGTGGTGTACCGGTCCGAACCCGGGTCGGTCACTCGTTCATCAAGCAGGTGATGGCGGAGACGGGCGCGGTGTTCGGGGGCGAGCATTCGGGGCACTACTACTTCCGGGACAACTACGGCGCCGACTCCGGACTGATCGCATCGGTGATCGCCCTCGGGGAGCTCTCGGACGCCTCGGTCCCGTTGTCCGGGCTCCTGGGGCAGTACCGGCGCTACGCGAGCTCCGGAGAGGTCAATTCCCGCGTCGACGATCCGCTGGCGAGGATCGAGGACATCGCCCAGGCGCTCCGCGACGGCCGCCAGGACCGGCTCGATGGACTGACGGTAGAGTTCGACGACTGGTGGTGCAACGTCCGCCCGTCGAACACGGAGCCGCTGTTGCGGCTGAACGTGGAGGCCCGGACGGAAGAGATCCTGGCGGCCAGAGCGGCGGAGCTTCTCGCCCTGATCAGAGGAGCGGGAGACGCCGGAGGGAACGCTCCGGGAACCTCCGGAGAGGGACGAAAGGACGAGCCGTGACGCTCGACGCGGAGCTGTTGGAGATCCTCGTCTGCCCGAACGATCGGGGTGACATCGACTACCACGAGGACGAGCAGGTGATCGTGTGCCGCACGTGCGGCTACCGCTACCCGGTGCGCGACGGCATCCCGGTGATGCTGATCGACGAGGCCGAGAAGCCCGGTGGCCCAGGGGTCAAGAACGGATGACGACGGTCGACCTGGACGACCTCGAGGCCGTTCGAACTCACGATCCCGGGGGCATGCTGGCGGCTGCCGCCCAGCTCGCCTCGCACTGTCGCGAGGGCTACGCGAACGGCACGGGAGCCGGTGCGCTCCCGGACCTCGTGGACGTACGCAGCGTCGTGTACTGCGGGATGGGCGGATCGGCCGTCGCCGGCGACGTGCTGCGATCGGTGTTCCGCGACAGGCTCGGCGTCCCCGTCGAGGTGAATCGATCGTCGGAGCTCCCCGAGCACGCAGGCCCGCATTCGCTCGTCGTCGCGTGCTCCTATTCGGGGAACACCTCCGAGACGCTCACCGCGTTCCGGGAGGCGATGAAGCGCGGCTGTCGGTCGGTCGTGATCACGTCGGGCGGGGCGATCGCGGACGAGGCAGCCGAGGCCGGTGTGCCGGTCGTCCGCGTGCCCGGCGGCATGCAGCCGCGTGCCGCCCTGGGGTGGCTCGGGTGCACGGCGCTCGGGGCGTTGGAGACCGCAGGGTTGCTGCCCCCGCTCGCCGAGGACATGGCCGAAGCTGCCGACGAGATCCAGATCCGGGCCGCGACGTGCGGCGCGGAGGTACCGGCTGCGGGCAACCCGGCGAAGCACCTGGCCGAGGAGATCGGCGAGCGCATCCCCGTGATCTGGGGTGCGGAGGGCATCGGAGCCGTGGCGGCTGCCCGCTGGAAGACGCAGATGAACGAGAACGGCAAGGTGCCCGCCTGGTGGTCCTCGATGTCCGAGCTCGACCACAACGAGGTCGTGGGGTGGACGCAGCCGCACGGCCGGGCGCACGCGGTCATCGCGCTCCGGCACGACGCCGAGGATCCGGAGATGGCCGCGCGCTTCCCGCTCTCGATGCGGATCGCCGCGGAAGCGGGCGCCACCACCGGCGAGGTCCGAGCGACCGGACGGAGCGCCCTCGCCCGCCTGTTCTCGCTGATCTCCTTCGGCGACTTCGTGAGCGTCTACGTCGCGATCCGCCGGGGCATCGATCCGACGCCGGTCGACGTGATCACCCGACTGAAGGCCGCGCTCGTCTCGTGACGGCGGAGCGCGTCCCGTCGCCCGGGGACGGGGTCGCGGAGCGGATCGTCGGCGCGATCCGTGAGCGGACCGATCTGCGACCGGTGGCCGGTGTCGTCCTCGGCTCCGGCCTGGGGGACTCGATCGCGGCCGCCTGGGAGCGCGCCGGGTCCGGCGACCCGATCGAGATCGCCTACACCGACCTTCCGGGGTTCCCGCCTCCGACGGTGCCCGGTCACGCAGGCACGCTGTGGCTGGGGACGATCGCCGATCAACCGATCGCGATCTTCCGCGGCCGGATCCACTTCTACGAAGGGCACCCGATGGCGCTGGCGTCGATCACGTCCCGGATCTCCTACGGCCTCGGGGCACGGGCGATGGTGCTGTCTGCGGCGGTCGGCGGTCTCGATCCGTCGTTGCCCGCGGCATCCATGGTCGTCGTCCGCGACCACCTCAACCTGATGGGGACCAACCCCCTCACCGGGTGGCGGTATGAGGACGGCTCGCCGGCGTTCGTCGACGTCTCGGGCGTGTACGACCCCCAGCTCGCGGACGCCGCTCTGCGCGCGCTCCGGGACCACGGCATCGCGGTCGCGGACGGCGTCTACGCCGCGATGGCGGGTCCCACGTACGAGACCCCCGCCGAGACGGAGATGCTCCGCCGGATCGGGGCGACGGTCGTGGGGATGTCCACCGTGCCGGAGGCGGTCGCCGCTCGGGCGCTGGGCATGCGCGTCCTCGGGCTAAGCTTCGTCACGAACGCCGCGGGCGGCGCCGTCTCCCACGAGGAGGTGTTGCTCGCGTCGAAGACGGCGGCGGAGGCGATCGGCCTTGTGGTGGCCGAGCTCGCCGACACCTTCTGACGGAGAGGACCCCAGTGGGACACGACATCAGGGACGGCGGGCTCGCGGAGTCCGGTCGCGGCAGGATCGACTGGGCCGCGGGCGAGATGCCCGTGATCGCGCAGATCAGGGAGCGGTTCGACAAGGAGAAGCCGTTGCAGGGCGTGCGGGTCGCCGCCTGCCTGCACGTCACCACCGAGACGGCGAACCTGATGGAGACGCTGGCGGCGGGCGGCGCCGAGGTGGCGCTCTGCGCCTCCAACCCGCTGTCGACCCAGGACGACGTTGCCGCATCGCTGGTCGAGCAGAGCGGCATCGATGTCTACGCGATCAAGGGCGAGGACACCGACATGTTCTTCAAGCACATCAACGCGTGCCTCGACCTCAAGCCGCACGTCACGATGGACGACGGCGCGGACATGGTGAGCGTGCTGCACAAGCAGCGCGTCGACCAGATCGACGAGATCATAGGCGGGACGGAGGAGACGACCACGGGTGTGATCCGCCTCCGCGCGATGGCCTCGGACCGCGCGCTCCGGTACCCGATCGTGAGCGTGAACGACGCCAACACCAAGCACCTGTTCGACAATCGCTTCGGGACCGGCCAGTCCACGATCGACGCGATCATGCGAGCGACGAACCGCCTCTTGGCCGGCCGCGCCGTGGTGGTGTGCGGGTACGGGATGTGCGGGCGCGGCGTGGCGTCGCGCGCACGAGGGATGGGCGCGCACGTGATCGTGGTCGAGGTCGACCCGACGGCCGCCCTCGAGGCCGTGATGGAGGGC
>DATFGG010000086.1:0-4152 GCA_035249665.1 Actinomycetota bacterium
CGAGGTCGCCACGGGTAGCATGAGCCGCCCATGGCCCAGGTCACCTGTCCCCAGTGTCACACCCGCCAGGAGATCGATGCGGACGCCGAGGGCTATCGGTGCCTCGTCTGCGCCGGCACGTGGCACTTCGTGCGGTGCACGGTGTGCGGAGAGCGGTACCACACGCGCCCCGGGGCACGTGCGTGGACCTGCCCCAACTGCGGCACGCCGCACGGGCGGAATCGCCGAGGAGTCTCCCGTGTGGGCGCCCCGCTTCCGGTCCTGATCGGCGCGATCGTCGTGCTCGGCGTCGCGGGCTACCTCCTGACGAGGTCGCTGGGATCCGACGACACCCCTTCACCGACCCCGACGCCCTCGTCACCGTCCCCGATCGACGATCCCGCGAACCAGGTGTGCCGCGATCTCGTGAACGTCCAGGTGCTCCGGGTCGGTGCCCTGGGAGAGGCGGAGGACGCCCTGACGGCGGACGCCGACGCGCTGCGCGCCGCCGGCGATCGGGAGCGCGCCGACCTCGTGGACGATGTCGTCGCGGCGATCGGCTCCTACATCGAGGTGGCCGAGGGCGGTGGCGACGCGCAGGCCGCGACGAACCAGCTGCTGGACGCCCTGGGCGCCATCGACTGGTGCACCTAGCACTCGAGGACCGAGAGTGCCAGTAGCATGGGCCCATGGTGGAGCAGCGCCACGAGCTCGGTCTGCGGAAGGCCGCCGTCCTGAACGCGGTGGTCGAGGAATACGTCCGCTCGGGGGAGCCCGTCGGCTCCGAGACGATCGCCGACAGCTCTGGCCTCGGCGTGTCGAGCGCGACGATCCGCAACGAGATGGCCGCGCTCGAGGAGCTGGGCTTCCTCACGCATCCGCACACGAGCGCCGGACGCATCCCCACGGATCTGGGGTACCGCCAGTACGTGGACACGCAGCCCCACGGAGCTCGCCTGCGCGACGCGCACCGGCGCGCGATCGCCGGCTACTTCGCGGAGGCGATCACGGACATCGAGGAGGTGCTGAAGGGGTCCGTGCAACTGCTCAGCCGGCTCACGCAGTACGCGGGCCTCGCCGTCCCCCCGGGCGCCGCCGAGGAGCCGCTCGTCCGTCTCGAGTTGATCGACATGGGTCCGACGGTGATGGTCCTCGCGATCGGCCAGCACGGACGCGTCCACAAGCGCGTGATCGATCGCCCCGACGACGTCGACGTGGACCTCTTGCGGTCGCTGGAGGATCGGCTGCAGCCCCTCCGGGGGCTCACCTACGTGGAAGCGCAGGCGCGCCTGCTGAAGCTCGCGGCCGAGGCATCCACCGCGGATCACGATCTCCTCCTGCACGTGGCGGAGACGCTGCGGACCGCGACGCAGGGGGAGGGCGCCGCGCACGTCGTCGTCGGCGGCGTCTCGAACCTGACCGACGAGACGCAGACGTGGCGGCATCAGACGCTCCGCCGGCTGTTCGAGACGCTCGAGCGGGAGCAGGAGATGCTCCAGGTCCTTCAGGACGTGGCCGCCGATCACGAGGACGTGTGGGTGACGATCGGGGGGGAGCACCCGACGACGGGGGAGTGGGAGGCGTCGATCGTGACGGCCCCGTTCAAGGCGGGTGAGGCGACGGTCGGGACGATCGGTGTGGTCGGTCCCACACGGATGGACTACCTGTCGGCGATGGCGTCCGTGCGAGCCGTGGCGAAGCGCCTGTCGGAGATCGCCATCGAGCACGAGGCATAGGTGATGGCGGCCGTCCGCGACCTGTACGAGATCCTCGGCATCGCCAGGGATGCGTCGGCCACCGAGATCAAGGCGGCCTACCGGAAGCTCGCGCGGACCCTGCATCCGGACGTCAACGCCGACCCCGCGGACCAGGAACGGTTCAAGGAGATCACCGGCGCCTACGAGATCCTGTCCGACCCGATGAAGCGACAACGGTACGACGAGTTCGGCGCCACCGGGCCGCAGGGTGCACCGTTCGGCGACATCCAGGACATCTTCGACATGTTCTTCGGTGGCGGTGTCGGCGGCCGCACGCGCGGCCCTCGCTCCCGGGTCCGTCGGGGGGAGGACCTCCGGATCCGCGTCCGTCTCACGTTCCCCGAGTCGGTCTTCGGCGTCGAGCAGCGGCTGGAGATCGAACGCCTCGCGGCCTGCGAACGATGCGGGGGGAGCGGAGCGAGGCCGGGAACGTCGCCGGTCACGTGCCGGACGTGCGGTGGCGCCGGCGAGGTCCAGGCCGTCCGCCGCAGCATCTTCGGCACGGTGATGACCGCGACGCCCTGTGTCGCCTGCGGAGGGACAGGCGAGGAGATCACGGACCGCTGCGAGGAGTGTGGCGGCGACGGTCGCGTTCGGACGACCGCCACGGTGACGTTCGATGTGCCGGCGGGAGTGCTGGAGGGGATGGACCTCCGGGTCGGAGGCGAGGGCAATGCCGGCGTCTCGGGTGGTCCGGCGGGCGATCTGATCGTCGGCCTCGAGGTGGAACCGTCGGACGCCTTCATCCGGCAGGGGCAGGATCTGCACGGCGTCCTCGACGTCTCGATCACGCAGGCGACCTTGGGCGGCGAGGTCGACGTCGAGACCCTCGATGGGCCGGAGCGGCTCCGGGTCGAGGCCGGGACCGAGTCGGGCACGGTCCTTCGCCTCAAGGGAAAGGGGGTTCCGCACCTGCAACGCCGAGGGCGCGGCGATCTCTTCGTGACGCTGCACATCGTGACGCCCCGCGACCTCTCGAAGGAGGAGCGCACGCTCCTCCAGCGGTTCGCCGAGATCCGCGACGCGGGTGCCAGCAACGGCGTCGCGCCGCGCGCACTCCGGCGACCCGAGTATCGTCCGTGATCGATCGGCGGTGTTGGGGGAAGGAGGGACATCGGGCATGCAGACCGACAGCTCGTGCCTGTTCTGCCGCATCGCGGCGCGCGAGATCCCAGCGGACATCGTGCGGGAGTCCGACCGGCTCGTGGCGTTCCGCGATACGAACCCCCAGGCGTCGACGCACATCCTGCTGATCCCGAAGGAGCACGTGCGCTCGATCGCGGAGATCGATGATCGGCACGGTGACCTCTTGGCCGACGTCGCCCAGGCGGCGACGCAGCTGGCGGCGGCCGAGGGGATCGCGGAGTCGGGGTGGCGCCTGGTGACGAACGTCGGCCCCGACGCCGGCCAGAGCGTGTTCCACCTGCACTTCCACCTCCTCGGCGGGCGGCGGATGGGCTGGCCGCCGGGGTAACGCGGCCAAGGAACGCGATAGGATGCGAGCCGCGGGACCCAGACGGGTCCCGCTCTCGACAACAGGAGGAACGGGGTCACCCCCGAGAGCGCGACACGTGGCAGCCGCCACCACCCAAGTGAAGATCCTCGTCCCCGGCCACCAGCCGATGGTGGCGCTCCTGGGCCAGCAGGACGCGTTCCTGAAGTTGATCGAAGCCGGGTTCTCGTCCGACATCTTGGTCCGAGGCAACGAGATCACGATCACCGGCCCGGAGCACGAGGCCGAACAGCTCGCCCATCTCTTCGAAGAGCTCCTCGCGTTGCTCGAGAAGGGCCACCAGCTCTCCGACTCCTCCGTGGGCCAGACGATCGAGCTGATCAAGGGTGGCGACGAGTGGGCGGAGGGCGACGACGCGACCGTCAGGATGCGCCCGAGCGAGGTGCTGGGCGATACGCTCCTCACCGCGCGCGGCACGTCGGTCGCTCCCAAGACGGTCGGGCAGAAGCGGTTCGTCGACGCGATGCGGCGCGCGACCGTGACGTTCGCGATCGGACCCGCCGGCACGGGCAAGACCTACCTGGCCGTCGCCACCGCGGTGCGCGCGCTCCAGGATCATCAGGTCTCGCGGCTGATCCTCACCCGTCCGGCCGTGGAGGCGGGGGAGCGGCTGGGGTTCCTGCCCGGGACGCTGTACGAGAAGATCGATCCGTACATGCGTCCGCTCTACGACGCGCTGTTCGAGATGACCGGCGCCGAGAGCCTCTCGCGGCTGATGGAGCGCGGCACCGTCGAGGTCGCGCCCCTCGCCTACATGCGCGGCAGGACCCTGAACGACGCGTTCATCATCCTCGACGAGGCCCAGAACACCACGCCGGAGCAGATGAAGATGTTCCTCACGCGGATCGGGTTCGGGTCGAAGGCCGTCGTGAACGGCGACGACACGCAGGTGGACCTCGCCAC
>DATFGG010000087.1:0-7390 GCA_035249665.1 Actinomycetota bacterium
TCGCCGATCACCACGGGCAGGTCGAAGGGGCCGAAGAGGATCGAGCGCACCTGACGGCGCAGCTCGCGCTTGCGTCGGAGCGGGCTCTTGTTCAACTTCACACGACTCGCACCCTTCCGGGGGATCTCGACCTCGACGAGGGCCTTGCCCTCGATGCCCGTGAACTCACCCCGCGCGTACGCCACGTCGGCCCCCTCCCGGACGAGCGGCGCGTTCGTGGAGGAGCGTGGCGAGCGGAGCGCGTACAGGAAGAACATGCCCTCCAGCAGGTTGGTCTTCCCCTCGCCGTTCGGTCCCACGACCACGGTCAGACCGTCCGCGAGGTGCTGGACGGCCGTGAGCTGGTGGTTCCGGAAATCCCGGAGCTCGAGCCACTCCAGGCGCATCCGGGTCCGCGCCCGCTGCGGTTCAGCCGACCGCGGCGGGGAGCCGGACCGGCATCACGAGGTAGGTGAGCTCGTCACCCTCGCCGCGGATCACGCCGGGCTTGAGCCCGTCGCGCACGTCGATCCGCACGCTCTCGCCGGTGGCCGCGGTCAGACCGTCGACGAGGTACTGCGGGTTGAACGCCGCGACGAGGTCCTCCCCTTCGTAGCGGGCCTCGACCGTCTCGACCGCCTGACCGAGGTCCGGGCTGGACGACGACAACTTCACGCCGAGCGCGTTGAACTCCAATCGCACGGGGGTCGTGTCACGAGCGAGCAGCCCCACCCGACGGACGGCTTCGAGGAGCTGTTGGCGCGAGATCGTCAGTCGGCTCTCGACGGTCTCCGGCAGCAGCTGGCGGTAGTTGGGGAACTCCCCTTCGATCAGGCGAGACGTCAGGGTGAGGGAGCCGACGCGGAACGCGATCTGCGACGCGTTCACCGACGCTTCCACCCCGGCCTTCTGGTCGACGGCCGCCCGGCCAGCCTCCGTCAACGCGCGCTCGGGGACGATCGCTTTCGCCTCGCCGTCGGCGGTGGCGACGAGGTCACGGACGGCTAGGCGGTACGAGTCCGTGGCGACGAGGACCACGCCTTCCCGGCTGATCTCGAGCAACACACCCGTGAGGACCGGCCTGGCCTCGTCCTTCGAGGCCGCGCGGGATACCTGGGCGACGGCCTCGGCGAACGCGGCCGGCTCGACCGAGATCGCGGTCCCCGATGGCTCCTGCAGCCCCGGGAAGTCGTCGACGGGCAGCAGCCGGAGGGCTCCCTCGTACGCCGCGCAGCGGATGTGCGCCTGGGACTGGTCCGTCTCGAAGTCGACCGGAGCCTCCGAGAGCGACTTCACGGTGTCCGCCAGCAGACGAGCCGGTACCAATGCCGTGCCGGCCTCCTGGACCTGAACGGCGATCGAGAGCCGCGCCGAGACCTCCAGGTCTGTTGTCGTGAGCGTCAGCGTGCCGTCGTCCGCAGACTCGAGCAACACGCCGGTGAGTGCGGGGATCCCCGGGCGCGAGGACACACCGCGCTGAACGGTCTGCAACGCCTCGGACAGGTCGTCGCGGTCGCATCGGAACTTCATCCATCAACCTCCCGGTCGGGGCCTGTTCCCAGGCTGTTGCTTCTTAGGTACTTATAAGAGGAAGAGCGGTAGTAGGGGCGGTGGAGAAGTGGAGAACTGGGGTGTTCGCGCAGCGTAGCGCGGGTGTCCGACATGGGGACGACCGGTGGAGCGTCCTTGACGCTCTTCCGGGACCTGCCGTTCCGAGGTGGAGAACGGCGATCTCTGCGAAGTTGTCCACCGACATCACACCAACCCCCGGACACGACCGCGGATGATCCGCGTGAGGTCCTGGACCTGACGGAACGTATCGTCACGAGAGCGCATCTCGTCCTCGACCTTCTTGATGCCGTGGAGGGCGGTGGTGTGGTCTCGTCCGCCGAAGATCTCGCCGATCTTGACGAGGGAGAGACCCGTGCATTCCCGCATCAGGTACATGGCGATGTGCCTCGCCTGTGTGAGCGGCCGCGATCGCGACTTCGACACCAGGTCCCCTGTCGAGAGCTGGAAGTAGGTCGCTGTCTCTTCGAGGATGAGCGGTGGCGGGATCTCGTGCTCGGTCTGCGGGATCAGGTCCTGCAGGGCTCGCTCCGCCAGCTCGATATCGATCGGCTGGCGGGTGAGCTCGGACCACGCCACCACGCGCACGAGGGCGCCTTCGAGCTCACGGACGGACTGGTCGAACTTCGAAGCGACGAACTCGATCACCTCGGGTACGACGGCAGGGATGTTCTCCCGCTCGGCCTTCAGCTGGAGGATCGCGATGCGCGTCTCGAGGTCCGGCGGCTGCACGTCCACGCACAGACCCCATCGGAACCGGCTCACCAGCCGTTCCTCCAGGCCGGAGAGTTCGTGCGGCGGCCGGTCCGACGCGATCACGATCTGTCGCCCGGCGCCGTGGAGATGGTTGAACGTGTGGAAGAACTCGGTCTGCGTCTCCTCGCGTTTGGCGAGGAACTGGATGTCGTCGACGAGCAGGATGTCGACCTCTCGGTATTTGTGTCGGAACGCGTCACCCTGTCGTTCGCGGACGGCCTTGATGAACTCCGTGACGAATTGCTCGGAGGTCACGTACTTGATCCGCGTGTCGGGCATCAATCGCCAGATGTGATGCCCGATCGCGACCAGGAGGTGCGTCTTGCCGAGGCCCGTGCCCCCGTAGATGAACAAGGGGTTGTACGCGGTCGACAGCGGTGCTTCCGCGACCGCCATGGCGGCGGCGTGCGCGAACCGGCTCGACGGGCCGGGGACGAACGCATCGAACGTGTAGTTGGGGAACGGCAGGCCGGGAGCGCCGAGGGGCTTGCCCGCCGCCGGCGGCGTCGCCGGCGCACCGATCGCCGCGTAGGCGGCCGGGGGCGCGGTGGTGATGTCCGCCAACGGGCCCTCCTCATGCCGGATGCCTTCGTCCACGTCCATCTCGATCTTGACGGGGTGGCCGAACGCCTCCTCGGCGGTCTCTTCGATGAGCCCAAGGTGATTGTGCTGGAGGCGTTCCCGGACGAACTGACTCGGGACCGCGAGGGAGAGCACCTGATCACGGACCGCGATCGGCCTGACGTCGGTGAACCACATCAGGAACGTGGTCTCCGGCAGCTCGGCGCGAGCGCGATCGAGCACGGCCGACCAGGCTCTTCTCGCTTCCTGATCGGGCAAAGCGACGGCCATCTCAGATTCCACAGAGCCTTTCCACACCGGTGGATAACCCAAATCCGGGGAGCTCGCGGGGTCGGAGGACGCCGGGGGCCCCATCACCCCGGGGAAGTGCGGGGCGGACTATAGCACCGGGGTTTTTCCCCACGCGAGTGGCCGGTACCGTCTTGACGCACTTTCTATTGTCAACCCCTCCACCCAGGGATGTTTCCGTATACTTCTCCTTCGGCCGGCGGGGTTGCCGGCCTTCCTTCCGCGAAGGAATCCGAGGATGGCCAAGGGAAAGCGTACGTACCAGCCGAACACGCGCCGCCGTGCGAAGACGCACGGCTTCCGTCTGCGGATGCGGAGCCGTGCCGGCCGGTCGATCCTCGCCGCTCGCCGACGCAAGGGCCGCAGCCGCCTCAGCGTCTCCGGCTGACCGCAACGGTGCGCACCCGGGCGATCCAGCGCGTCTTCCATGATGCGGAGCCGATGCACGGGAAGCGGGTGGTACTGTTTGTCGCTCCCGGCTCGGGGGAGTTCGCGGTGGTCGCCGGCAAGAAGGTCGGCGACGCGGTGCAGCGGAACCGGGCCCGGCGGGTCCTTCGGGCAGCGATCCGCGAGGTCGCGCCGCATGGGGTGGAAGGACACGATGTCGTCCTGGTGGCCCGCGAGGCCATCCGAGACGCCCGAACCCAGGATCTGATCACCGAGATGACCGAGCTGCTCCAGCGTGGAGGGACGCGCCGATGACATCCATCCGACGCGTCTTGTGGAACGCCGGGGCCCCCGCTCGCCTGGTCCTCCTCGCTGCGATCCGCACGTACCAGCTCACCCTTTCAGGGTGGCTCGGCGGACAGTGCCGGTTCTCCCCCACCTGCTCCCGGTATGCGGAGGAGGCCATCCGATCGCTGGGCGCGACACGAGGATCGTTCCTTGCAACTCGACGCGTGTTGCGTTGCAACCCGTTCGGTCGCGGCGGCCTCGACCCGGTGCCGCATGGAAAACCACTGTATGATATCAACATACGCACGGCGATCGAGTCGCCGCTTGCCGATCTGATCCGGCGGCGCCATGCTGGCTGAGATCGGTCCGTTCCAAGCCCTGCTTGACGCGATCGGATGGCTGCTCGCGTGGCTCTACGACCTCACCGGCAGCTTCGGCTTCGCGATCATCATCCTGACGATCGTCTTCAGGGTCGTCCTCCTCCCCCTGGGCATCAAGCAGATCAAATCGATGCAGGCGATGCAGGCCCTTCAGCCGAAGATCAAGGAGATCCAGAAGAAGTACAAGGGGAACAAGCAGAAGGTCCAAGAGCAGACGATGAAGCTGTATCAGGAGTACGGGGTCAATCCGCTCGGCGGGTGCCTCCCCCTCCTCCTGCAGTTCCCGATCCTGATCGCGATGTACTCCGTCATCAGAGCACCCATCCCCATGCCTCCGAGCCCGGAGGCCCCGGGGGTGGTCACGTACAAGGACAACCACCTTCCGGAGGACTCCGCCTTGTTCGCCGACATCACGGCCCACGAGGGGAAGGGGCAGGGATTCCTGTTGATGAACCTCCAATGCTCGCCGTCGAACGCGGGCAAGACCGTGGACGTCCGGGACACGGCCGGCAACGCAACGGAGGACAACCTGGAATGCGGGAGCGGGATCGGCGACCGCATCCCCTACTACGCGATCCTGCTCCTCATGATCGGGACCACGTTCTACTCCAGCCGGCAGACACAGAAGGCGACCCCCGCGTCGGCCCAGAACCCGCAGACCCAGATCATCACGAAGGTCATGCCGCTGATGTTCGGGGTCTTCGGATTCGCGTTCCCTGCGGGCCTGATCCTGTATTGGACGGTGTCCAACCTCTTCCAGATCGGCCAACAGGCCATGATGCTCCGACTCGGTCACATCGGTCCGCAAGCGATGGATCGGCGCCTCAACGAAGCGAGGTCGAAGGCCGAGACGCGAACCGACAAGCCGAGGACCGGCATCATGGGCAGGATGATGGAGCGGGCGGAGCAGGAACGGAAGCGCCGCCTCGGTGAGCCCGAGCCACCTCGGAAGCCGCCTCCGCGCACGTCGGGCTCGAGCAAGGCCTCACCCAAGGGTGGCTCTGGCCGTGGATCCGGTAAGGGCTCAGGCTCGAGCAGCTCGGGAAAGCGGTCGAAGGGAGGCTCGGCCGGTCCGAGGCGACCCGGGCCGAATCGGCCGAAGCGACCGGGGAGGTAGACGATGGAGCGAGAGCCGGGATCGACGGGTGATGTGGGCGAGGGTCGCCGAGACGGGGATCCGGATGCTCCCGAGCTCGAGGAGCAGGCCGATGCGATCGCGGACTTCGTCGAGGAGCTCCTGGAGCGGATGGGGATCGACGCCATCGCGGAACCCACGACCCACCGTGGCCACGTCTACGTCGACATCGTCGACGGACCGGACGATGACATGGCGCTCCTGATCGGGCGGCATGGCCAGACGCTCGATGCGATCCAGGAGCTAGCACGGACATCGGTGGGCCGCCGCCTGGACGATCGCATCCGCGTGCTGGTCGACGTAGGGGACTACCGGAAGCGAGCGGAGGAGCGCCTGGTCGAGCAGGCGAGAGAGATCGCCGAGCGGGTGCAACGCACAGGCGAGGAGGAGCACCTCGAGCCGATGAACGCCTACGAGCGCAAGCTCGTGCACGACGTGATCGCGGAGTTCGATACCCTCGAGAGCGTGTCCGAGGGCGCCGATCCCGATCGGTTCGTGGTGGTCCGCCCCCTCTGAGAGCCCGCCCTCCAGGAGGCCATGTTTCACGTGAAACATGAGGGTTGGACCGCCGCCGATCTTTCCCCTGTTCAGGTCGCCGCTCTCGAGGTGTTCGAAGGTCTTCTCGCCGCACACGCGATCCCTCGCGGCATGGTGGCGTCGTCCGACAGGGGTCACCTCCGGAAGCGGCATGTGCTCGACAGCCTCCGAGCCGTCCCTCACCTCGGACCGCTGAAACAGCCAGTGGTTGACCTCGGATCGGGAGCAGGGCTTCCCGGTATCCCCATCGCGGTGGCTCGGCCGGATCTGCTGTTCACGCTCGCCGAGCCCCGGCAGCTGAGGGTCGCCTTCCTCGAGCTCGTCATCGAGCGCCTGTCTCTTCCGAACGTCCGGGTCTTTCCCAGCCCCGCCGAGGAGCTGCCTCCGGATGCGGGGGCGTGCCTCGCCAGGGGATTCGGCGACCTCTCTCGGACCTGGGCGGTCGCTCGGGGTCTTCTCCACCCGGACGGAAGCCTGATCTACTGGGCGGGGACCACGTTCGGGGCGGATCAGGTGCCCGAAGACGCTCGCATCGCGGACGTCGGGAGCCCCACCCTTGAAAGCGGCGGACCCATCGTTATCATGACCCGACAGTGAGCAAGGCGTCTGCCAGCTCGACCCACGCCGTGGCATCCACCACGCCGACTCGCCCCACCTCGCCCAAGCGGTCGAGGAAGAAGGGGCCTGTGGTTCCCGACGTCCCCGGTCGAGCCAGGGTCATCGCGATCGCGAATCAGAAGGGCGGGGTTGGCAAGAGCACGACCGCGGTGAGTCTCGGCGCGGCGCTGGCCGACATCGGATATCGCGTGCTGGTGGCCGACCTCGATCCGCAGGGGAACGCGTCCACGGGGATGGGTATCCGGCACGACGCTCGCGAGATCACGGTGTATGACGTCGTCGTCTCCGAGGCCGAGATCCAGGAGGCTATCGTGCACACCCCGGTGGAGCGGCTCCATGCGGTGCCGGCTACGATCGACCTGGCCGGAGCCGAGATCGAGTTGGTTTCTCAGTTCTCGCGCGAGTCGAGGCTGAAGAAGGCGATCGAACCCGTCCGCGAGGGAGCGTATGACTTCATCCTGCTCGACTGCCCTCCCTCCCTCGGGCTGCTTACGATCAACGCACTCACCGCTGCCGAGGAGCTGATCGTCCCCATCCAGTGCGAGTACTACGCTTTGGAGGGGCTGGGGCAGCTACTCCGGAACGTCTCCCTCGTCCAGCAGAACATCAACTCGGGCCTCAGGCTTTCGGGCATCGTGATGACGATGTTCGACCCCCGAACCAAGTTGTCGGAGCAGGTCGTCGCAGAGGTGAAGCGCCACTTCGACGATCTCGTCTACGACGTCATCATCCCTCGCACGGTGCGATTGTCGGAGGCGCCCGGGTTCGGACAGCCCATCACGATGTACGACTCGAAGTCGAAGGGCGCCGAGGCATACCGTCAGCTGGCGCAGGAGGTCGCGCTGCGTCCTCCACCAGAGGCCCCCATGCC
>DATFGG010000088.1:0-2935 GCA_035249665.1 Actinomycetota bacterium
TGGTGAAGCCGAACCTGGTCGAATTCGACCCCACGACGGCGATCAACACCGAGCCGAGATTGATCGCCGCCACCGTCCTCGCTCTCCGCCGGCTCGGCGCCGCGTCAGTGCGCGTCGGGGAAGCCCCCGGCCACCGCCGAGACGTTCAGGACGTCATCACCCGTTCGGGACTCGCGGATGCCCTCGCCGGGGTCGAAGCGCCGTTCGTGGATCTGAACCTCGCGGGCATCCAGCGGGTGACGCTCCGGTCGCGGTACACGGACCTTGGCGCCCTGTGGCTGCCGACTCCCGTGGTCGAGGCGGACGTCGTCATCTCCATGCCGAAGATGAAGACGCACCATTGGGCGGGTGTGACGTTGTCGCTGAAGAACCTCTTCGGGACGCTGCCCGGGCGCGTCTACGGCTGGCCGAAGAACATCTTGCACTGGGCAGGGATCGAGCAATCTATCCTCGATATCGCCGGCACCGTGCGACCGTCCTACGCGATCATCGACGGCATCGTGGGCATGGAGGGCAATGGCCCGATCTCCGGGACGCCGATCGGATCGGGCGTCCTCGTGTTCGCGGACGACCCGGTTGCCGCGGATTCGGTCGGGGCGTCCCTCATGGGCTTCGATCCCGAGCAGATCGCCTATCTCGCCGAGGCGAGCAGATTCCTCGGTCAGGCGGATCCGGCTCGGATCGAAAAGCGCGGCGAGGACCCGGGACACCTGACACGTGCGTTCAAGCCTCCACCGCTCGGCGACGGCATCACCGCCGGCTAGCTTAGCCGCGGACGTAGGGCCGCCGTTCACGTCGCCCGTTCGTCCGACGCAGTCCGGGTGTGTTCCGTCGCCGGTTGTCGCGGTCGTCGAGACTGCCTCTGCGGTCGCGCTGCCCTGTTGGCTCCCTGCGGCCGTGCTACCTGTCGACGATCAGGGTCCGCTCTTGCCTGGGAGAAGTGGCCGTGCTCGACGTCCCCGCCGCCGTCCTCCGAGCCAAGAGATAGGCCGTTCCGTAGAGCGCAGCCACGAGGAAGAGGAGCGCTCGGAACCCGGTGAGAAGTGACAGATACTCCAGGGTCCCCCCCACCATGGCGCCCAGAAGGTTCGCACCGAAAGCGGCGGTCGGGTCCTCCGTGTCCCGGAACCTCTCCGCGAAGATCAGGTTGGCGACGAAGATGGGGAAGAACGAGATCGCGATCGCCGCGAGTAGACGAGGGACGATCGGGAGGCCGAGCAACGACCCTGCGGGGACCAGCCAGGCGACGAAGAGGCCGATGAACAAGATCCCGAGGAGGAGTCCGGGGCGCGCGATCCGGATCCTCCGCTCCACCTCGATAGCGAGGAGCACGGAGAGCAACACACCCACGAACACGAGCGAGTTGACGAACCACGTGGTCCCGAAGAGCAAGGCGAACTGCACGACGCTCTTCGTCTCGAGGAGGAGAAACGCCGCCCCCATGAAGAAGAGGTCTGCGAATCGGAACATCGGACGGAACGACCCGCCGCCGACGCGGATGAACACGACGGATGCCAAGAGGACAAGAGCGAGCGCCACGAGGTACCGAGCAGGGATGGAACGTTCCTGCAGGTAGAGGAACGGCCGATCGTCGACCGCCGGCTCAACGACAGAGCGATCTCGTGGATCCCATCGTTCCCTGCACCGAAGAACCTCCGGATCGGCGCTCGCCACGAACACACTGAGCCGCCCAACTTCCCCCGAGCCTCTGCTGTCGCCCAGGTCGAAGCACGGGCGTTCGCCGAACACCTCGGCGAGCGTTCCCGCGAGTCGGTCGGCCAGCCACTGCTCCCGATAGAAGTTGTAAATCGTGAACGCACCCTGAGGTTCGAGGTGTTCTGCCGCCGCCTGGAAGGCCTCCCGGGTGAAGAGGTAGCTCTCGAGGCGAACCGCGGATTGCCCGCTGAGCAAGGTGAGCGAGTCGGGCAGGGCGAAGACGATGAGTTCGTAACGATCATCCGTTCGCTCCAGGAATGCCCGTCCGTCGTCCACGAACTGCCTGACACGAGGGTCCGAATATGGTTGCTCCGGATGGAAGCGCTCACCGATCTCCATCAGCTTCGGGTCGATCTCGACTGCATCCACGCGCGAAGCTCCCTGGCGCAAGGCCACCGAGACGTCGTTCCCGTTCCCCGCACCGACGACGAGCACAGTGCCGGGAGCCGTCGCGATCCGATCGTACGGGAGCTCGTAGTCGGTTCCTTCCGTGCGGATCGCGGCCTGATGAGGGACGCCATTCGCGTCGACAGCGACCAACCCCTCTTCGTGCCCGAGGCGGAGCCGGTAGTACGGAGACCAGATGGTCTCGTAGCGGAACGTGCCTAACGCGAGCACCGCCAGCAGTGAGGCGAGCGCGACGAGCTGGAGAGGGCTCGGTTTCCCGAGGAGCCAGAGGCTGGTCGCGACGATGACGAGGCCCCACCCGATGGATCCTGTCCCAGTGAACGCGAGGATGGAGAACGCAACGATCCCGAGGATCGATCCGAGGATGTCGAGCCGGTAGGCCTCGAGCGCCGGGAATCGTTGGAATCTGACGGCGACGCCGTGGGCCACGGTCGCGAGAGAAGCTGCCGTCGCACAGAACACGAGAGGCAGCAGGACCCACGCCGGCAGTCCAGTCTGGCGCACGCCGAAGAACACGAGATCGCCTCCGGTGCGATCGATCTGCGCCGGAAAGGCGCTGACGAGACCGAGGAAGAGCGCGGTCACCACCGGAGACCATGCGAACAGGTCAGGTCCTTTGTGGGCCCGAAGGAATCCGATCCCGATGCCGAGGAAGCTGCCCAGCAAGACGAAATTGGCGAAGTACGACAGGTGCACGACCCAAGCCCCCGACCACCGGATCGCGACCAGCTCGACGAAGAGCATCAGGAAGCTCGCCGCCACCAGCTCGAGGCGTTGTCGGCGCATCGGCGAAGGCTAGCGGGCCGGAACT
>DATFGG010000089.1:0-2558 GCA_035249665.1 Actinomycetota bacterium
GACAGGCTTTCGTGGTGTGCGCCGCGATCGACGAGGGGAATCGTTCGCAGGTGCGGGCGGCCGAAGCCGAAGCCGAGCGGCTCGCCACGGAGGTATTCCCCGATCTCCGCGTCGAGCTCCTCCACGGGCGGATGCGGCCGAAGGACAAGGACCGCGTGATGGACGACTTCCGCGGCGGGCGCTCCGACGTGTTGATCTCCACCACGGTGATCGAGGTCGGCGTCGACGTCCCGAACGCGACCGTGATGCTCGTCGAGAACGCCGAACGGTTCGGTCTCGCGCAACTCCATCAGCTCCGAGGGCGGATCGGCCGCGGCGCGCACGACTCGCACTGCGTCCTGTTCGACGAGTCCGACGACACGAACCAGGATGCACGCGCCCGGATCGAGGCGATGACGAGGACGCCCGACGGGTTCGAGCTCGCGGACGAAGACCTCAAGCTCCGAGGCGAGGGCACGCTGTTCGACACGAAGCAGTCGGGCATGCCCGACCTCAAGCTCGCCCGTCTCGCCGACGACCTCGACCTGGTGAAGCGTGCACGTGTGCGCGCGTTCGACCTGATCGAGGACGACCCGGAGCTGGGGGATCATCCCGCGCTCCTCGCCGAGTTGCGCGAGCGGTTCGAAGATTCGATCACCTGGCTGTTCAGCGCGTGAGGGAAAGGTTCCCTGCCCTTCCCCGTATCCTCGATGCGATGCGCGTCATCGCGGGCACCGCGAAGGGGACGCGCCTGGGGCGCGCGCCGGCAGGCGTCCGACCCGTGTCCGATCGCGTCCGGGAAGGCCTCTTCTCCAGCATCGGTCCGTGGATCGAAGGTTCGCGCGTCCTCGATCTCTATGCCGGAACGGGTGCGGTGGGCATCGAGGCCCTCTCCAGAGGAGCGGAGCACGCGACGTTCGTGGACAGCTCCCCTTCGGCCGTCGCCGCGGTCCGCGACAACCTCCGGCGAGCCGGCTTCGAGGGTCGTGGCGCGGTCCGTCGGTCGAACGTTCGGACGTTCCTCGAGCGGGCCGGCGGGCCGGGTTTCGACCTCGTCTTCCTCGATCCGCCGTACGGATCGGGCTCCGCCGAATTGGATCCGGTCCTGGCCGCCCTGGACCTGAGTTCCCTGCTCAGAGAGGGTTTCACCGTGGCCATCAGCCGCGGATCGAAGAGTTCCAATTGTGTGATTCCGCTACACTGGGAAGCCGCGAGGCGGCTCTCCTACGGAGACAGCGTCGTCTCGTTGTTCCGGTCACGGATCCCCCCGGGGACCCCAGGGGACGTGCCAGGAAACGTGGAGGTGTGATGGGCCTGACCGCCCTGTGTCCGGGGACGTTCGACCCCGTGACGAACGGTCATCTCGACATCATCGGTCGTGCATCGCAGACCTTCGAGACGGTGGTCGTCGGTGCGCTGGAGAACCCGTCCAAGCAACCGATGTTCACGCTCGAGGAGCGGGTCGCGATGCTCAAGGAGGCGTGCTCCGGCATGTCCAACGTCACCGTGGTCTCGTTCCGCGGTCTCCTCGTGGATCTCGCGCGTTCCCAGGAGGGCGATGCCGCGATCGTCAAGGGACTCCGCGCCGTCTCGGACTACGAATACGAGATCCAGATGGCGCAGATGAATCACCGGCTCGCCGGGGTGGAGACGCTGTTCATGCCCACGAGCCCGAAGTGGTCCTTCCTCTCATCCTCGCTCGTGAAGGAGGTCGCGCAGCTCGGGGGGAACGTCTCGGGACTCGTCCCGGACCACGTGCGGACGGCCCTCGACGACCGGATGGAGGCACGCTGATGGACCTCGCGGCCCGTCTCGAGCAGCTCGACGAGCTCGTGCGCGAGGCGAAGTCGATGCCGCTGTCCTCGTCCGTGCTCGTCAACCGCGACGAGATCCTGGAGCTGATCGCCGAGATGAAGGAAGGGCTGCCGGAAGAGATCAAGCGCGCTCGGTGGATCGTGCGGGACCGGGAGGAGCTGCTCACGAAGGCGCGCCAGGACGGCGAGCAGATCGTCGATCAGGCCCAGGAGGAGCAGCTCCGGATGGCACGCAAGGAGGAGATCGTCGCCCGGGCGACGACCGAGGCCGATCGGGTGGTCGCCGAGGCTGAGGAGCGTGCCCGCGTGATGCGCTCGGAGGCCGAGGACTACGTCGACGCCAAGCTCGCGCAGTTCGAGAACTCGATCCGCAAGATCCTCGAGGCTTCGCAGGCTTCGACGAAGTCGCTGAACCGGACGCTCGACCAGGTCGAGGTCGGCCGGGAGCGGCTCCGAGGGCCGGCGACCGTGGCGGAGGCGGAGTTCCGGCCGGAGCACGACCTCTTCGACGAGGAGGGGGATCGGTGATCGGCGCGATCGATGTGCGCGACCTGGTGGGGCGGCCCGGCCTGTGGCGGTCCGAGCAGGTCTCCGGCACGATCGACGATCTCGAAACGGAGCTCGCCGGTCTGCCCGCGGATACGCCGGTCACGGCCGACCTCATCCTCGAATCCCTCGCGGAAGGCATCCTCGCGAGCGGTCGGCTCCGAGGGGTGCTGTCGTTGCGGTGCGCCCGATGCCTGAAGGGGTTCGAAGAGGAGCTCA
>DATFGG010000090.1:0-10005 GCA_035249665.1 Actinomycetota bacterium
GCACTGTTCGGATGCTATCCGGCGTGTGCGCGTAATCCACCACCACCAGGAAATCCTGCCCCGCTTCGATCGGCTCCATCCGGCCGGGCACCTGTTCCGCGGCCGCGAGCCCACGGAGGATGGGGCCGTCGTCGAGGCCGATCGCCCGGGCCGCCGCGAACGTGGCGAGGGTGTTCGAGACGTTGAAGGCGCCTCGCAGCGGACTGCGTACCTCGTGCCCGTCCACGCGGAAGGACAGTCCCTCCGGCGTCGTACGGACGTCCTCGGCGCGGACGTCGGCCGCAGGATCCAGCCCGTAGGTGGTGAGCGGCACCGCGACGTCCAGGAGGCTCCGTCCCCATCGATCGTCGAGGTTCACGACGGCGCGGTCGGTTCGCTCCTCGGTGAACAGCGATGCCTTCGCCTCGAAGTACCGCTCCATCGTCCCGTGATGGTCGAGGTGATCCTGCGACAGATTCGTGAACACGGCCGCGTCGAAGCGGACGCCGCCGACCCTGCCGAGGTCGAGGGCGTGCGAGGAGACCTCCATCCCCACCCCGGTCACGCCCGTGTCGCGCATCCTCGCCAGCAACCGGACGAGGTCGGGCCCCTCCGGCGTCGTTCGTGAGAGCGCGAGCAGCTCGGCGCCCACATGCGCGCCCACGGTGCCGATCGCCCCCGTGCGATGGCCCGCGGCTCGCAGGACCGCGTCCAGGAGATGGACCACCGTCGTCTTGCCGTTCGTCCCGGTGACGCCGACCACCGTGAGGGATCGGGACGGCTCATCGAACACCACGCTGGACATCGGGCCCATCGCCTGACGCACGGACCGAACGCGGACCTGCGGCACGTCGAGGTCGAGCCATCGCTCCACGACGAGCGCGACCGCTCCCGCGCGGATCGCGTCGCGGGCGAAGCCGTGTCCGTCGATGTTCGCGCCCGGGACGCAGAAGAAGAGCGCGCCCGTGGGGACCTCGCGGGAATCGAAGGCGACCTCACGGATCTGGACGGCTGCGTCACCGCGGATCTCGGCACGGCGCACGGCGTCGGCCACCGCGGACAGCGGCACCTGGGGAAGAGGGTTCACCACCGTCCAGCGTACCGGTGGCATGCGCCGGAACCCGACAAGCGGACCCGTCGAACCGGAGATCGGACCGATCAGGGATCCGTCGCGAACGGCGGCAGGCTCACGGGCGGTGCGGCCGGGATCGCGAGACGCTGGATCACGTGTCGCGCGATCTCGGAGAAGACCGGGGCGGCCGCCACTCCCCCGTAGATCGTCCGAGGCTCGTCGATCGACACCGCGATCGCCACGCGGGGATCCGACGCGGGGAAGAACCCCACGAACGACGCCATGTACCGCCGGACGTACCTCCCGTCGACCAGCTTCCGAGCCGTGCCGGTCTTGCCGGCGACCTGATAGCCGGGGATGTCCGCCGCGCCGCCCGTGCCCGAGGACACCACGGAGGCGAGCATCCGGGTGAGCATCGTCGCCGTCTCCTCAGAAAGCACACGGCGTGGCTCGTCGGGATGTGTCGGCTGGAGCCGCCCGTCGGAGCCGGAGGTGCCGCGGACGAGGCGGGGCTGCACCCACATCCCGTCGTTGGCGACCGTGGCGTAGACGGCGGCCATCTGCAGCGGCGTCATCGAGATGCCCTGTCCGTAGGACACGGTCGTCCGCGTGATGTCGGTCCAGTTGAGGAGATCGGGGACGACGCCTCCGGCCTCTCCCGGGAAGCCGATCCCCGTGGGGGTCCCGTAGCCGAACCGGGCGAGCACGGAAGCGAGATCCGCGTTGCCCACCCGCTCGGCGATCATCGCCGACCCGATGTTGCTGGACTGGGCGACGATGTCTCCGAGGGTCATGTCCTGGATCGGATGTGCGTGGGAGTCGTTGACCGTGTACCCGCCGACCCTCATCCACGATGGGACACGGAAGACCTCGCGGAGGCCCACCACGCCCGTCTCCAGGGCCGCCGCCGCCGTCACGACCTTGTTGACCGATCCGGGCTCGAACATGTCGGTGACGGCGCGGTTCCGGATCGCGTCCCGCTCGGCGGTCTCGAAGTCGTTTGGGTCGAACCAAGGATAGGAGGCCATCGCGTAGACATCGCCGGTGCGCGCGTCCATGACCACGATCGTCCCGCCCTTCGCCCCGTTCTCCTTCACCGCGCGCTGCAGCGCCTCCTGGGCCAGGTACTGGACCTCGCGGTCCAGGGTCGTCACCAGCGTCCGTCCGCGGATCGCCGGCTCCACGACCTCGATCCCGCTCGCGATCGGCAACCCGTCGGCCGACAGCTCCACCGTGCGGGTTCCGGATGAACCGGCGAGGACGTCCTGGTACTCGAACTCGAGGCCCGCGAGTCCCGTGGCGTCGACCCCGACGAAGCCGAGCACCTGCGGCGCGAGCGCGCCCGCCGGGTAATAGCGCTTGGGCACGTCGAGGAATCCGATGCCCGGGAGGCCGAGTGACTCGAGCTTCTCGGCGTCCTCGGCATCGACCTGGCGCCCGAGGTACACGAACGTGGAATCCGGCGTCCGCAGCAGCCGCTCCACCTGGCGGGGCTGGAGGTCGAGGATCCTCGCGATCCGCGCGGCCTCGCCGATCGGGTCGGTCACGTACCGCGGGTCCGCGTACACGTCCGAAGCCTCCAGGGTGATCGCGAGCGGCACCCCCGTCCGATCCACGATCGCGCCGCGCTCCGCAGGCAGGTCGATCAGATGCACCCGTTGGTCCAGGCCCTGCGCCGCGAACGCTCGGTGATCACCGACCTGCAGGACCACCAACCGGGTCCCCACGCCCGCCAGTGCCAGCACCATCGCGCCGAGCAGCGCGACGAGGCGACCGGCGGGCGGACGCCTCACTCCCCCGCCTCGACCGTCGGCGGGGTGGGATGCGAGAAGCCCGGCACCTGGAGGATCACCACGTCACCCGCGGCAGGGTGCACGAGCCCCTGGCGAACCGCCCAGCGACCGATCCGGGACGGCGACGACAGATGGGCGACGTCGTTCAACAGGGTCCGCCGCTCATCGATCATCGTCCGGATCTCCTCGGCGAGGGATCGGCTCCGATAGGCGGCGTCCACGCGCATCGCGTTCACGGAGACGAGGCCGACGACGAGGGAGGACACGACCACCGCCGTGAGGACCCAGAACGCTGTGTGGTGCCCGCGACGCATCCGCCGATGGGGATGGGGAGGGGTGGGGATCGGCGGATGCGTCGCGGGCGGCCGTGCGGGGCTGACCGCACGACGTCGAGGTGGTTGCTGTGGAGCGGGCGCCCACCGCTCCGCCTCGCGGGCCGGGAGGCTCATGCCGCCTCCCCGACGCGCTCGGCGGCGCGGAACTTGGCGCTCCGCGCGCGAGGGTTGCGGTCGCGCTCCTCGGCGGATGGTTGCAGCGGCTTCCTGGTGAGGACACGGAGGCGTTGGTCGTCGCGGAACGCGCGCTTGACCATCCCGTCCTCCAGGGAGTGATAGGAAAGGACGACCACGCGGCCACCGGGATCGAGGAGCCCGACCGCCCGAGGCAGGGAGGTGGCGAGCTCCTCGAGCTCCCGGTTGACCGCGATGCGGAGCGCCTGGAACGTCCGACGCGCGGGGTGGGGGCCCCCCGGACGTCGTCCCAGGGCGCTCGCGACCACACCGGCCAGTTGGTCGGTGGTCTCGATCCGTGCCCGCTCTCGCGCCCGGCCGATCGCCGCGGCGACGCGACGCGAACGGTGCTCCTGCCCGTACTCGAAGAGCAGATCGGCGAGCTCGCTCTCCGGAAGGTCGTTCACGAGGTCCGCGGCGGTGACGTCGCCGTCGCCCATGCGCATGTCGAGTGGTCCGTCCACGCGGTACCCGAACCCGCGGGCGGGCTCGTCGAGCTGCATCGACGACACTCCCAGGTCGAAGAGGACCCCGTGCAGCGGCCCCGTGGCTTCGGCCTCTCCGACCTGGGAGAAGCGTCGATGCACCGCCGTGAAGCGGTCCCCGTACGGGGCCAGGCGCTCCCGCGCGACCCGAAGGGCCTCCGGATCGCGGTCGAACCCGATCACTCGCTCGACGCCGGCGTCGAGCAGCGCGACCGCATGGCCCCCGGCGCCCACGGTCATGTCGGCGACCCGTCGCCCGGTCCCCGACCCCCCCGGAAGCAAGTACTCGACGACCTCGGCCACCATGACCGGCTCGTGCGGTGGGCGCACGGAGACGGGCTCGTGCGACCGCTCGTCGTTCGCCACGTCACCCGATCTGTCCCGCCAGGACCCCGAGGCCGATCGACGCGAGCAACGTCAGCGCCGTCATCCCGAGCAACGAGAGGCTCTGTCGAACCTCCGTCGAGAGCTTCGTCTGCATCCTCATCCCTCCGTCGTCCTTGGTGCTCTGTCGAAACCGGCGTTGCCTCCCGCGAGCAGGCGTGCTCCTCGAGGCTCGAGGTCGCCGTTCTCGTAGGCGTCCGCATGGGCGTCCCGGTACCGCTCGAACTCGGCTCGGTCCCAGATCTCGATCCGTTCGCGGACGCCGAGCACGACGACCTCCTTGTTGATCCCGACCGCGTCCCGCAGTCGTTGCGGGATCGTGACCCGCCCCTGGGCGTCGAGCCTGACCTCGTCGGCCGCGGAGAAGAAGAGTCGTGAGAAAGCGCGACCATCCCTGTCGGAGAGGGCGAAGGCGCCGACCTCGCGACTGCGACGCTCCCACTCGGCCCTGGGGAAGCAGTACAGGCAGCGGTCCTGGCCAACGGTGAGCCAGAGGCCTTCGTCGAACGCCGCGCGGAACCTTGCGGGCAGCGACACCCTGCCTTTCGGGTCGAGTGAATAGCTATGCGTGCCGAGGAGCTCGGCCACGCCTCCTCCCCTCTCCTCCACTAAGCCCCACGTTTATGCCACTAACACTCCACTGCGTCAACGGCTCGGGGCAGATATCTGGGAAAGAGGCGGAGATCGAAGGACCGTGGCAGCTCCCGGCGGGCGGGTTTCGAGGCGAGCGGTTACGAGGCGAGATACAGCTCCCAGCCGGGCTCGATCCGGCCGAGCGTCAGATGGAACCCGTCCCTCGGCGCGTAGGGCTGTCGGAGCAGGGAGAAGCCGGCCTCCTGCGGCGTCCGGTCCTCCTTGCGAGCGTTGCACTTGCGACACGAGGCGACGACGTTGTCCCAGGTGTGCATGCCGCCTCGCGACCGGGGGATCACGTGATCCAGGTTCTCCGCCGCGGCGCCGCAGTACTGGCACGTGCCAACGTCACGGGCGAACACCGCCCGTCGCGTCAGCGGCGCATGCGGCCGGTAGGGGACGTGCACGTACCGACGGAGCCGGACCACGGACGGCGCCTCGATCGTCAACCGGGCCGAGTGGAACACCATCCCGTTGCTGAGGATGACGTCGGCCTTCTCCTTGAGCACCATGACGACCGCCCGTCTCGCTGCCACCACCGCGAGCGGCGACTCCGACGCGTTGAGCACGAGGGCGCGTCCCATGCGCGCAGTGTAGCGACCTCGCAGGAACCACGAGGGATACGGGCGAGCGAATCACAACCGTGTAATCTGTCGCCGAAGGCGGACCGGCCCGCGCGCGATGCCTGATCTTGCGACTAGGGGCCGCGCGGGGCGTCCGTTCGTGGGTCGGTCCGCCCTCGAGCCCCCAGGGACCCGCGGCCTCCGAGCCCGCTTCGGTGTCGCCCTGGCCGAGCTCCGCCGTGTCGGGAACTTGCCCTCACCGGCAGGCGTCTGCTACCTCGACGCAACCCCGGTTCCGTCCCGCACGTAAGATTGTGCACCTGCTACCGAGGTCAGGGGTCGGATGCGATGGAGGTACGAGAGAAGATCCCGGATCCCCGGGCGTTCGCTGCTCGGTTCCGTGAGATCGAGGAGAACGTCGAACGGGTCGTCCGCGGCAAGCACGAGGAGATCAGGCTCGCCCTCGTCGCCCTGGTCGCCGAGGGCCACCTGCTGATCGAGGACGTTCCCGGCGTCGGCAAGACCATGCTCGCCAAGTCGATCGCCCGGTCGATCGACTGCTCGTTCCGGCGGATCCAGTTCACACCGGATCTGTTGCCCACGGATGTCACCGGCGTCAACGTCTTCAGCCAGGAGACCGGGGACTTCGAGTTCAAACCCGGCGCGATCTTCGCCAACATCGTGCTCGGAGACGAGATCAACCGGGCGTCTCCCAAGACCCAGTCCGCGCTCCTCGAGTGCATGGAGGAGCGGCAGGTCACGGTGGATACCGAGACGCACACCCTCGGGACGCCCTTCATCGTGATCGCCACCCAGAACCCGATCGAGCACGAGGGGACCTATCCGCTCCCCGAGGCGCAGCTCGACCGATTCATGATGCGCCTCGCGATCGGGTATCCCGATGCCGAGGTCGCTTCGGAGATCCTGGCGAGCCACGCGGCCGGGGCCCCGCTCGACGACATCCGGCCCGTGAGCGACGCGAGCGGCGTCCGCGAGATGATCGAGGAGGCGCGGAGGGTCCACGCGGCTCCACCGATCCGCAGATACATCGTCGATCTGGTGGAAGCGACACGGCGGCACTCCGACGTCTATCTGGGCGCCAGTCCGCGGGCTTCGATCATGCTGCTGCGAGCCGCGCGCGCTCTCGCGGCAGCCGAGGAGCGGGACTACGTGATCCCGGACGACGTGAAGACCCTCGCGCCGGTCGCCCTGCCGCACCGCATCATCGTCACGGCGGACGCGATCATGAGCGGGCGCTCCGCGGAGGTGCTCGTCCGGGAGATCATCGACGAGGTCGACGTCCCTATCGCGGAGAACCCCTGATGCTCTCGGGCCGCTGATGCTCGCGGGACGCGGCGTGACCGTCTTCGTGACAGGCATCGCGATGTGGCTCGCGGCCCGGTTCCTCGGCTCCCCCGGCCTGGAGGTCATCGCGATCGGCATCGCCGCTCTCCCGCTGATCGCCTCGTTCGCGGCGAAGCGTGGCGCCCAACGGATCTCGGTCCGCCGACGGCTGTCCGACATCCGGATCAGTCCGGGCTCCAGGGTCACCGTGACGCTCGACGTCGAGAATCGCTCCCCGATCGGCACGTCGTTCCTCCTGCTGGAGGACCGGCTCCCCACGCCTCTCGGACGAGCAGCGCGGCTCGTGATCGGTGGGATCCGTGCCGGGAAACGGGAAGAGGCGACGTACACGTTGGTTCCCCAATCGCGAGGGCGCTATCTCATCGGACCCCTCGTGATCGACGTGTCGGATCCGTTCGCGCTCAGCAGGGTGCGCTTGGAGTTCGACGAACGGGAGGAATTGCTCGTCGCTCCCGAGATCGAGGACCTCGGCGCCGCTCCCGATCCTGCCTCGGGGCCGTCGTTCGGGGCGTCACGCGCCCGACAGCTGTTCCGGACCGGCCAGGAGTACTACACGATGCGCTCGTATCAGGAGGGTGACGACCTGCGGAGGATCCACTGGCCCTCCGTCGCCCGTACGGGCGAGCTGATGATCCGCCAGGACGAGTCGACCCGTCGCGCGAGCGGGCTCGTGTTCCTCGACACGCGGGCCGCCGCGCTCGGCCGGACGCAGACCCCGGCCTTCGAGCGCGCGGTCTCCGCGACAGCCTCGGTCGGCGTCCTCCTGGCTCGCCGAGGTTTCGTGCTCCGCCTCGGCACCACCGAGCTCCCGGCGGCAGCTCTGTCAGAGGAGCGGTTCCTGGACGCGCTCACCGGGATCTCGCACGCGGAGGTCCGGTCGATCGGGCCGGCCCTGGCCCACCTCCGGTCGGGCTCCTCCCCGGACACGTCGCTCGTGTTCGTCTCCGCACCTCCCGTTCCCGCCGAGCTGAGCGCGCTGATCCGCGCCGGCGCGGGCTTCGGCCAGAAGCTCGCGATCTTGATCTATCCGACCGATCCGGTGCGGTTGCCGCCGGAGCGGCAGGCGCAGCTCGAAGGCCGGGCGAGCCAGGCCCGGCTGTCCCTCGCCCGAGCCGGGTGGGACGTCCTCGTCCTGCCCCCGTCGATGAGATTGCAGGAGCGATGGCACACGCCGCTGGAACGTCCGCTCGCGCGCACCGTCTGATCGCGCTCGCCGCCGCGGTCCTCCTCGCGGTCACGACGGCGCTGGCGTTCGGGCGCGTCTTCCTGGGGGCGACTTCGACCCTGTCCCTGGTGGCGGCCGCGGTCGGCGCGGCGCTGCTGGCCGCCGCGTTCGAGCGGAGGAGCCTGCTGCTGGCCACGGTCGTGAGCGGCGTCGGGCTCGCCCTCGCGATCGGGCTTTTCGTCTTCCCCCAGACCACGTGGTACGGCCTGCCCAGCGCGGAGACGCTCCGGGCCGCCCTCGACGCGGCCGCGCTGGTGGGCGAGCAGGCCAGGATCCAGCCCGCACCGGCGGAGCCGATCGATCCGCTCCTCCTGGCGGCGGTCGTCGCGCTGTGGGCCGCGGTGTTCTCCGCGCACGCCCTGGCGTTCCGCGCGGGGAGTCCGCTCCTGGGCCTGGTGCCGCCCGTCGCGCTGGTCGCGTTCGCCGATACGGTGCTCGAGGAGTTCGTGAAGCCGCTCTACGGAGTGGCGTTCCTCGCCGCCGCACTCCTCGTCGTGTTCGCGGACGGTCTCGCGCGCATGCAGGCATGGGGACCGGTCTGGGCATCCGGACGGCGCGGGATCGCTGTCACCGCCGGTCGAGGGGCGCGCCGCCTCGCGTTCACGGCGCTGGGAGCGGCGCTGCTGTCACCGATCCTGGTGCCGGGGTTCGGGTCCAAGGGGCTCGTCGACTTCGGGACACCGGCGGCCGATCGCGTGGCCATCGACCCGTTCGTCTCGGTCGAGTCCGCCCTGACACAGACCGAGCCCGTCGAGGTGCTCCGCGTCAGGACGGAGCACCCGGGCTACATCCGGCTCGTCACCGTGCCCGAGTTCGACGGTGTGGGCTGGCGACCGGCGGAGGCGTCCGAAGGCGTGCTGCTCGATCTGGGCGCGGAGCTCCCGGATCCGGGCCGCGGCGAGGAGACGACCGCCCGGATCGAGATCATGAGGGACCTGGGGCAGCGCTACCTCCCGGCTCCCTCCCCGATCGCTTCGATCGAGGGGATCACCGATCGAACCGTCCGCTACGACTGGAACCTGTGGAACGTGTTCGTGGATCGACCGTTGAGCGAAGGTGACGTCTACGAGGTGACCACGTATCGCCCGCGGGTGACGGCCGAGGCGCTCCGGAACATCCCGTTCTTCAACACGCTCGAGAGCGGACGCTACACGGATGTCCCCGACGAGCTCGACGGGAGGATCCGGGCGATCGCGCTCGACTGGACGAAGGACGCCGACAACGTCTTCGACAAGGTGGTGGCGATCGAGGAGCGCCTGCACAGCTCCGGGGACTTCGGCTATCAGGTCGACACCCCGCTCCGGTCGGGATCGAGCTCGATCCTCGAGTTCCTGACCGAGACGCGGGCCGGCTTCTGCCAGCAGTTCGCGACCTCGATGGCCGCGATGCTCCGCACCATCGGCATCCAATCCCGGGTCGTCGTGGGCTACGCCACGGGCCTGCCGGTCGCACCTGGCGAGTATTCGTTCTCGACCGACGTCGCCCATGCGTGGGTGGAGGTGTGGTTCCCGGGGTGGGGCTGGATGCCCTTCGAACCCACGCCGACCCGGACGAACGCGGTGACCTACGTGTCCTCCGAGGATACGCCGTGTCCCGGCCGGGACTGCGCGGGGGAGACTCCTCCCCGCGGAACCGGAGGAAGTGCCACCCAGAACCGCGAGGCGACCACCGTGGAGGATCTGCGTCCCGGGAACGGTCCTCGCGGAGCCACCGGCGATCCCGGCACGATCGACATCGCCGACGATGCCTCGCCGATCAGCGCGAGGATGGCGCTCCTCCTCGGCGCGATCGTCGTCGGGTTCGTGCTCCTGCTCGTGCCGCCGGTGCGAGCGCTCCGACGGCGGGTC
Source organism: Actinomycetota bacterium (assembly GCA_035249665.1). Taxonomy (GTDB): domain Bacteria; phylum Actinomycetota; class UBA4738; order UBA4738; family HRBIN12; genus JAJNBA01. The sequence continues at coordinate 9,856 of DATFGG010000090.1, forward strand.
CGTCTGCGACGCGCCGGGGACGAGCCGCGACGTCTGATCCTGGCGACGTACGAGGTGTTCACGGAGCGCGCCGCCGGGATCGGGCTCGGTCGCGGCCCGGGCGAGACCCTGAACGAGTACCGCACGAAAGTGATGGAGACCGGGTACCTG
>DATFGG010000091.1:0-2191 GCA_035249665.1 Actinomycetota bacterium
GGGTGTTGCCCTGAGCTTCAGCGATAGTTCGTGAACTGCAGGGCGAGACCGAAGTCCTCCTCCTTGACGGCCCGTATCGCCGACTGGAGGTCGTCCTTCTTCTTGGCGGACACGCGGACCTGGGAGCCCTGGATCTGGGTCTGCGTTTTGGGAACGCTGCTGCGGACGAACTTGGAGATCTGCTTGGCCTTCTCGTCCGGGATCCCCTGGATGACGTCGACGGTCTGCCGTACCGTCCCCTTGGCGGCCTGCTCGACCTGTCCGGGTCGGAGCGACTTCAAGGGGACCTGTCGCTTGACGGCCTTCTCCTGGAGCACCTGCCACGCCGCCTTGAGTCGTTCCTCGGTGCCTGCTGCCATCTCGATCTTCTCGTTCTCGAGGGAGACCGAGGTGCCGGTCCCCTTGAAGTCGAACCGCTGAGAGATCTCGCGCGCCGCCTGGTCGACGGCGTTGCGGATCTCCTGCAGGTCGACCTCCGACACGATGTCGAACGAGAACTGGTCCTTCGCCATGCGCCAATCCTAGAAGGCGGCGACGGCCGGCGTCCCGAGGGCTTGCCCGCATCCCTACCGCGGGGCAGACTCGCGGCCATGTCCCCGAAGCGAGGATCGACGGTCCTCGTCACCGTGCTGTTCACCGACATCGTCGGGTCCACGGAGATCGCGGCCGAGGTGGGCGATCGGCGGTGGCGGGATCTCGTCCAAAGGCATCACGCGGTCGTTCGCCGCGAGCTGAAGCGCTTCGGGGGCAAGGAGCTGGACACGGCGGGGGACGGCTTCTTCGCGAGCTTCGATCGGCCCGCGGAGGCGATCCGCTGCGCCTGCGCGATCTCCGACGAGGTCCGGGAGCTCGGGCTCGAGATCCGCGCGGGTCTGCACCTGGGGGAGGCCGAGGTCCTCGAGAACAAGGTCGGAGGGATCGCCGTGAACGTCGGTGCCCGGGTGATGGGCGTCGCCAAGGGGGGTGAGGTGCTCGTGTCGTCGACCCTCCGAGACGCCGTGACCGGCTCCGGCTTCGCCTTCGCCGATCACGGCTCCCACCGGCTGAAGGGGATAGACGACGAGTGGCGGCTCTACGAGGTGACGGCCGTCGATGGGGTGCGCCGTTCGTTGCCGCTGAGTGCCGAGGAGTCGCGGACCCGGCGCGAGTTCACGGAGGCGGTGCCGGCGCATCGGCGTCGCGATCGAGTCATCGCGGGGGTCGCGGGCGGTCTCGTGGTGGCGCTGATCGCCCTAGGGATCGCCACGAACGCGCTCGGCGGCGGTGACGAAGCACCCCCTGAGAACGGGCCGAGTGAGGCGGAACGCTCGCTGCGGGTACTCGTGCCGGAGGCCTTCCGATCGACCTGTTCGCGGTCCGCCTCACCGCACCCGAACGCCAGCGCGTCGGTCGACTGCATCCCGACCGAGCTGTACTCGGTGACTTACGTGAGCTTCGGATCCGCGGAGGACCTCAACAGGGCGTTCGAGGGTTTCGCATCGCCCGCCGATCTCACGAACATCGATTGTGCTCATGATGCATCGGGCCGGCATCCATACACGATCAATGGCACCACCGCGGGCGAGGTTGCGTGTTACGTGGAGGAGGGGACGAGTCCGGGCACGACCGACTCCGTCATCGTGTGGACGGATGAGGAGCTGCGCGTCCTCGCCCGTGCGGTGCGCGAGGATCCCGCCGACCTGACCCTCTACGAGTGGTGGCGGACCCAGTCGGGACCGTGGCGGACCGATGCATCCCCGGAGAAGGACGGAGAGCCGCCCGAGACCATCGAGGGCGTGTTCCGAGCGTCGGGGAGAACCCTCGTCTTCGAGAACGGTCGGTACCACGAGAGCGAGTTCGGGGACGCGTACGGAGACTCCGCGCTCCTGTACGGCAAGCCTTCGACGGTGCTGATGCTGCACGAGACCCCGGCGCCCACGTTCGGCGGGATGATATGCCCCACGTACGAGATGTACCGCTGGCGACTCCAGGGCAACCACCTGTCCCTCCGGCTGCTCGAGGGAGGCTGCCGCGAGTACTCGAGCGTCGAGATCACGAACGCCGAGTGGATCCGGGTCGGCTGAGCCGAGCGGCGGGGGTGCCTTGCTATCCTCTGAAGCGTTCCCGGGAGGATGCCCGAGTGGCCAAAGGGAGCGGTCTGTAAAATCGCCGGCGTAGCCTACGGAGGTTCGAATCCTCCTCCTCCCACCAA